>MGRM01000001.1 GCA_001798185.1 Deltaproteobacteria bacterium RIFCSPHIGHO2_02_FULL_44_16
CTATCGTCCCCACGTTCACATGCGGCTTCTTCCTCTCATACTTTTCCTTCGACATAACAATCCTCCCTATAAAAAATTCTGAACGGACTTCGTGAACGAAAAACGAATCGCTAAATTTTTGAGCCGAGAACGGGATTCGAACCCGTGACCCCATCCTTACCATGGATGCGCTCTGCCGACTGAGCTATCTCGGCAATGTCAATCGGCGATAAACTTCGCATTGGTTCGTTGTTTTCGTCGACACTCCTTGCGACGTACAATCTGAGTACGTCTCAGTCGGTCTCCTCAATCATCTCCCACTGCTCGTTTCTCCCCGATCTTTCACCAGTAACGTTTCAGAGCGGGAGAAGGGAATCGAACCCTCGTGGCCAGCTTGGAAGGCTGGAGCTTTACCATTAAGCTACTCCCGCAAAACTTGTGGAGAGGGGAGGATTCGAACCTCCGAAGGCAAAAGCCGGCAGATTTACAGTCTGCTCCCTTTGGCCGCTCGGGAACCTCTCCGAGCTGGCGAGAGGATTTGAACCTCCAACCTACTGATTACAAATCAGTTGCTCTACCGTTGAGCTACGCCAGCAATCTCAACTTTTTCTTCAGCTTCTTTTTTAAAAGAACAAATTCATGCAGGAAGACAAACCCCTGCATTTCCATCATCTTAAATCGCAATATGTTGAAATAAAATTAACCTCGAGTTGAATGAGCCAGCTTAAAGTGGGCGAAAACTAGGAGAGAACCTAAACGATGTCAAGGGGTTTTCCACAAAAAAGGGGTCTTTTCTTCATCATTATTGATGCTGTAGCGCTGTCAAAAACGATTTGGCGGCGTCAAATTTCGGATCGTTTCGGATGGCATGTTGCAAAAGCGTCTCTGCCTCATAGACCTTTCCTTCCATGAGCCGAGCTTGAGCTGTGAGCAAAAGAACCGATGGAACATATGGGTAAGCTTCAGAGAGTTTCTCAATTGCAGGAAAAGCTTCTTGAAAATGGCCATCAAGAAAATTCATACTGGCATAGTTGAAAAGAGGATCAAAAGCGGTTGGTGCTAAAACATAACTATATTTTGCCGATACAAGGCGATGAGGATTTTCCGGATTTTTACTTTCATACAAAAAATAAAGTGAAAGATGATACATGAAAAGCAACAACGTTGATGCAAACACAACCGCCGTTGCTATTTTTCGAAAAGATAAAAGCTTTATTGCCGGAACCGTGAGGATTGGAGAGACATATCTCCATAAAATCGCAACAAAGGGAGCCATCATAAGACGGGAAAGCGAAAAAAGAAAACTAACACTGAATTGCCAACTGATCAGAAATCCCACAAGTCCAGCGAGCGCTGTGAGGATCAAAAGTTGATCATGCCCATTCTCTGTTTTTGATAAAGTTTTTCCTCCAACAACAAAAAGGGAGACAAAAAAACCAAACAAACCGATCACGCCCAAAACACCTAACTCGGCGACTTGATGAAGCATCTCATTGTGTGGATGCATAAACCAAACCGTACTACTGTTGAGATGACCTTTCGCATATTCGGGATAAGTGAAACGAAACGTTCCAGCTCCCCATCCGAACATCGGCTTTTCTCGGATCATTGAAGCTGTAATTTCATAAGCTTTTAAACGCTTTGACGTGAACCGATGAAAAGCTTCTTGTGACGAAAAACCTTTCTTCAAATCGAACTTCATGTTCCAAAAAATATCGAAAGTATCGGAAGCATTTTTGGAAAGAAAAGAAGAATGATATTTCGTGAAAAGAAAAAGAGAGATGGCGATCACCGCAGTTGCGATCATTATTGGTTTCCAGCGTAGATATCGATAGCGCAAAAGAAAAAAGAGAAAGAGAAGACCAGAAACAAATGCTCCAAGAATACTTGATCGATTCAGCGAAACCCAAAGACCTCCAAAAATCATAACAAAGAGAAAGGCCCAAAAAAATTTTTCCCATTTTCGTGACGCCGTAAGGAAAAGAAATACCGCCAAAGGGAGATGAGCCATCATTACATCGCCATAGTAACTCGTGTGACCAATGGGAGTAAAAAATTTTGAGATTACTGTGTAAGTCCAGAGATGAAATACGTCTGTAATTTCAAGAAATGTTTGCAGCACGATAAGGGCAGTAGAAATGGTGGTAAAGATGAAAAGTTTTCGGAATGGAAAGTCTTTCCGTTGAAGAAGCGCCCATGCCAAGCCAATCCACAACAGCAAACGACTGAAAGAAAGAAAACTCTCATAGGGAGCAGAAGAAATGAAAAGTGAACAAAGAAGAACAATAAAATAAAGAGAAAGAAAAATTCCAGCTGCACTGAATTGAACAAATGGCTTTGAAGACCGTCGCATCAATTGAAATAAAATGCAGATTCCCGCACCAAAATAGAAAAGCGTATTTTTCCAGTCATCAAAAAGTCGTGGCCAAGCAGAGGAAAAAGTCCAAAAAAGAGAGATCCACCAAAAAAGAAAAAGACCGCTCATAACGCGATGAAGAGTAAAAAAAGAGATCATCATTTTGAACGTTGGCTTATGACTTGCGACATAATGATAGCTCCTGCAGCTGAAACATTCAGTGAATCAAGTTTTCCTGACATCGGAATAGAAATGAGAACATCGCAGGATTCTTTCACGAGCCGTCGCATCCCCTTTCCTTCTCCACCGAGCACGAGAGCTATAGGATGATTTTTAAAGTCTGTTTCAAAAAGGTTTTTCTCTTCGCCCCCCTCGGCCCCATAAATCCAGTAGCCTTTTTCTTTCAAGAGGTTAATCGTAGAAGTCACATTTGTCACTTGAACAATTGAGAGCCATTCTGTGGCACCTGAAGCAGCACGCGTCGTCGCAGGTCCTACAGGAGCCGAGTTATCTTTTGGGAGGCAAACACCAGCGACTCCGAGCTGATGAGCTGTTCGAAGCAAAGAACCCAAGTTTTGGGGATCAAGAACGCCATCGAGAATGAGAAGCACATTCCCCTCTTTCGAAGAGGCGAGAATATCTTTAAGATCAGAAAAGGCGAAAGCCTCGACTCTCGCAGCAATCCCCTGATTTTTTTCGACACGCGAAATTTTTTCGATCTCTTCTCGAGAAACCAATCGATAGGGAATATTGTATTCTCGCGCAAACATTTCCATTTCATCTGCAGTTTTTTCTTTTTTCCCACTCGCAAGATAAATTTCAAAACACTTCCGCTTCCCCGCTCGAAGCACTTCGATAATCGCATTCTTTCCGCAGATGATTTCGGTTTTCATGATTGAGCCTCAAGGCTTTTATAAAAGCCTACCAGGATTCTTTTTCAACAAGTTTATTATATTCATCCCAAGAAAGATTTCTTCCTGGAAAAGCAATATTTTGAAATCTCCATTCTTTTCCCAACCAACTTTTTAATTCTTCATAAAAGTGAGACTCGATATTCTTGCTCGAATTTCGAAACCAAAAATCAACACGAGCATCATAGTTTGTTGCTGAAGTAGGTCGAATATAAAGACATCCGATACAAGAAGTTCTTTCAACATTTAAAATGGTGTAGGCATACGCAACACTCTGTTCAAATTCTCTCAAATGCCTTTCAAGATCCTCAAGATTTTGTTCTTTTGTATATTCTTTCGTAGGCCAATCATTGGTAGGACCAAATATTCCCTGAAGCTCATCGATGCTTGAAGTCCAAGCCTCATAATCCATGTCATTATGCTGTGGTGCAAGAACTTCGAGCACATAATTCGATCGAACCACTTCTCGCGGAGGTTTAAAACGAGGAGGTAATTTGAGAGTATTTGTATATTTCAAGAAGCTGCCTCAAGGCGGATGAAATATTTTTGAAATTGTTCCATTTCGCTCTTCATAAACACCTCCATTTGAGGTGTCAACAAGAGCAAAGAGGATGCGAATACTAAAAAATGCTTCACTTTTATGAAACTCTTTGAAAGAAGAACGCTTATGAAAAAAGCAACGACGGCGTCTGACGCAATACATCTTGAACAAATTCCGAATATTGGAAAATCAGTTGCAAATGATCTGCGCTTGATTGGTATCACGAAGCCGATACAGTTGCGCGGCAAAGATCCGCTGAAACTTTATCAAAAAATAAATATCGTGACTCGCACGCACCATGATCCATGTCTTCTCGATACCTTCATGGCCGCTGTTGATTTCATGAATGGTGGCAGACCGAAACCGTGGTGGAAGTTTACGGAGAGGAGAAAGGGAATACGATGAAAACAATACTTTGTTATGGCGACTCAAACACCTATGGCTGTAAACCTCTCAGTAGTGAAATGCTGAAAAAATTCATTCCGGGAAATCTTCGATTTTCCAAAGATCAAAGGTGGTCGGGTATCCTCGCACAAAAATTTGAAAACAAATGTGACGTTATTGAGGAAGGACTTAATGCACGAACAACCGTGTGGGACGATCCAATGAATCCATTTCGAAATGGAAAGGAATACCTCGTACCCTGTTTAGAGAGCCACGCCCCTGTTGATATTGTCATACTCATGCTTGGCACAAATGATTTTAAGACTCGTTTCTCTCTTTCTGCTTATGATGTTTCTTTGGGTATCGCATCACTAATAGAGATTATCAAAAGTAGTGGTGCGGGCCCAAATGGGACATCTCCAAAAATTCTTCTCATCTCACCCGCTGCAATAACACATCTCACCGATTTTGCTGATATGTTCGGTGCAACAGCTCAAGCCAGATCAAAAGAATTGTCTTCACGTCTTCAAAGAGTAGCAGCAAATCATGCATGCGATTTCCTCGATGCCGGTCAAATTGTTACGACAAGTGAAATTGATGGCTTTCATCTTGATGCAGATTCCCATACAAAACTAGGGGAAGCTGTTTTCAAAGTCATCACTCAGATGCTTTGATAGAAGAAAGCAGAAACTAAAAAAAGAATTGAGAGAATAACCAGAAAGTGTCTGACACTTATTGGTTAAGCATTCCATGCCCTCAAGAAAAAATGAGTAATTCCTTTGTCGGATCAACAGCGTATTTGGAAAAATCAGTCCTGCCACGATCACGAAGAACATCTTCGTCAAAAAGTGTTTTTCCTGTGAGCTGACAACCGGTTGTCGTGATCATTTCATATGCGGCTTCAGCCATAATTTCTGGAGTACGACTTTGTTTCATCATCTCTTCACCGAAATGAACTTGAATCGCGGCTGTCGCAATCGATGTTCTTGGCCAGAGTGAATTGACGGCAATGCCATATTGGTTCAACTCTGACGAAAGACCAATCGTGCATATTGTCATTCCATATTTCGAAATCATATACGCAAGATTTTGCTTCAGCCATTTTGTTTCAAAATTTATCGGCGGTGACATATTCAAAATGTGAGCATTTTTTGATTTCTTTAAATAAGGAAGTGTTTTCTGTGCACACAGAAAAACAGCTCGCGCATTCACTGATTGCACCAAATCATACCGCTTCATGGGAGTTGTTTCGAGAGAAGCCAGATGAATGGCCCCAGCATTATTGATGAGAACATCAACGCCACCAAATTTCTCAACAGTTTTCGAAACCATTACTTCAATTTGAGCTTCATCGCGCACATCGACTTGGATGGGAAGAACATTTCCACCGGCTGCTTCAACTTCTTCTGCAACCGTATAAATCGACCCTTCCAGTTTCGGATGCTTCTCCGTTGTCTTCGATGCAATAACGATATTCGCGCCGTCACGTGCACACTTCAGCGCAATGGCTCTTCCAATACCACGACTCGCACCCGTGATGATGATCGTTTTATTTTTTAGCTTCATCTCATTTCTATCTTTCGCCATGACGTTGAATTACCAATAAGTGTCTGACACTTATTGGTCTTTTATATGGAGATCAACGAGAAACAAGCAAAGCGAGGCCCGATGGAAAGTAAAAAGGGGGCGGTCTCACGACCGTCCCCCTTCTTGAGAAAGGAGGGTTAGGGTTCTTTATTAAGCATCAAACTTGCGAGTCTCATTTTCCGAAAAAGTTTGCTGTTTCTGAAGCATCAAATCGCGTTCAAATTCGTCGAGCGCATATGGATCAAAGTTCTGAAGTTTTTCACGCGCCTCACAATACACTTGATGACAATTTTGCATATATTCTAAAAGTTCTTCACGACGTTCATGAGCAACTCCTTTGTCATCATATTCAAGTCGCGCATATTCGTGATTGATTGAACTTGTTGCCATCTTCAATTGAAGATCGAGAAGATATTTGAGCGATGAACTTTCCGTCGCCTCGCCGGTGATCGGAAGAATCGCAATCATCTTTTGATCTCTCTGCTCAAGCATCCCTTCCATGTTCCATTTGTGTGCCATACATCCTCCTTACTTCGGTCGCTTCAACCTTCAAGAATGCGAAGTACATGCCAAACACGAAAAAACTTGAAGAATACATCGTAATTAGTTGATTTTTAATTGTTTTTTATAAACCCTTCAGGCGAAGAAATGTGAGGCTAAAGAACATAAAGGAGGGCCGCCAGGCCCCTTTTGGGGGGATATCTCCCCAGGAGGAATTTTAGGAAATTTCCTTCAAAATCTGCTGCACTACCGCGTGTGGATCTTTGGCTTGAACCACAGGACGACCGATCACCAGATAATCTGCTCCAGCTGCAATTGCCATCACTGGCGCTGCAAACCGACGTTGATCAAGGGGTGCGCTTCCAAGAGGACGCACACCGGTAGTCACAATCAGAAAACGCTCACCACATGCTTTTCGCACAGGTTTAATTTCAAGCGGGCTCGCAACGACGCCCTGAAATCCACATTTTTTTGCGAGCTGCGCTAAACGAACCACCTGTTCGCGCACCTCAAATTGCACTCCGACATCCGCGAGCGTCTCCATACTTGTCAGCACCGTCACGGCAAGAAGCAGCGGCATTTCGGTTTTACTTCCAGCAGCATCCTCCGCAGCATGCGCAGCGCGTCGAAGCATTTCTGTTCCGCCAGTCGCATGCACCGTTAACATCGCGACCCCAAGTTTTGTCGCATGCCTTACCGCAAGTTCCACGGTCGAAGGAATATCGTGATATTTTAAATCGAGAAAAACCTTACATTGGTGATCATGAACCATCTTGATGACATCAGGACCGAGCGCTGTATAGGTGGGAAGCCCAATCTCAAAAATATGAACTTCCTTCTTCAGAAGTTTTACCATCTTCTCAGCATCTCTCATACGATCTGCGAGAAGTGCGACGATCAATCGATCCCGATACTCAACTTTTTTTTCTACCATCGGCGCTCCAGGTCTTCTCTCATCACTTCACAATTTTAAGAAAATGTGTGCGTACGTGATCAAATTTTACTTTTTCTACTGTTCCGGTTTTGCGTTCCTTCCATTCCACCACACCCTCTTTCAGTCCCTTACTCCCCACAACAACCTGATAAGGAATCCCAATTAAATCTGCATCAGCAAATTTCACTCCGGGCCGTTCATCACGATCATCAAGAAGTGGTTCCAAGTCCTTTGCTTGAATCTCCTGTGCAATCTTATTCGCAACTTCCAAAACTTCAAATTCTGTTCCGAGAGGAATCACTTCAATTTGAAAAGGAGCAATCGGAAGCGGCCAGATTATTCCTCGCTCATCGTGATTCTGTTCAATCGCTGCTGCCGCAGTGCGACCGATACCGATACCGTAGCATCCCATGACAAGCGGAACTTCATTTCCTTTTTCATCCAGGAAATTTGCTTTCATCGCCTCCGAATATTTCGTTCCCAGAAAAAAGACCTGCCCTACCTCAATGCCGCGAAAATTCTCTAATGAAGATTGGCAACGAGGACATTTCTCAGAATTTTTGAGCTCACTATTGATCGCATATTCACATTTCGTGCAGGCAAAGATTTGATCTTCTCCTGATGCCGCGAGCACCTGAAACTCGTGCGACTTTGTGCCACCGATAGCGCCGGTTGCAGCTTCAACAGCGCGAAAATCGAGTCCACATCGTTTAAAGATGCGAATATACGCCTCATACATTTTTTGATAGGTTTGAAGAGAATGAGGTTCATCGCGATCAAAGGAATAACTATCTTTCATGATAAATTCACGCCCACGCATCAGTCCAAAACGAGGACGAATTTCATCACGAAATTTTGTCTGAATTTGAAAAAGATTTTTCGGAAGATCGCGATAGGATCGAATTTCGCGACGCGCTAAATCGGTAATTGCTTCTTCATGAGTTGGACCAACACAAAATTCTCGATCATGTCGATCTTTAAAGCGAAGTAATTCTTTTCCATACACATCCCATCTTTTGGATTCCTTCCAAAGTTCTGCTGGCATGACAATCGGAAGAAGAAGTTCATGGGCGCCGCTTTTTTCCATTTCAGATCGAATGATACCTTCGATTTTTCGAAGCACTCGTAAGCAGAGAGGAAGATACGTATAAACTCCAGCCGCAAGCTTTCGAATATAACCAGCTCGTAGCATGAGTTGATGGCTTATGACTTCGGCATCACTCGGAGCTTCGCGAAGCGTTGGAATCAAGAGTTCTGAGTAACGCATGAGCCGTCTCCCTTTTGAAAGTAACGTCGTTTTCTCGCGATCATAAAAATTGAAGCTATAATGCTGACTCCCAGTAAAACATTGGTGCTGTTATTCCCTCGCATTAATCCACAACCACTGGATCCCTCTTTTGGTAAACCCGCTGACGCAGAGGTATTGCTATTTGGTTTCAAATTTTTACACGGATTTGCAGCCGTCACTTTTACGACGGGCATCTCCATCACCTCGCCCCCCTTGCTACATTCAACGGTCGATTTTCCATCCGATGTTTCAATCGTTGCAGCCGTAAATCCTTGAGGAGGATTGGGAAGCGGTTCAAATCCGGACTGGCCTATATATTGTGATGGGAGTTGTTCATAGAGCACTTGATATTTTTTTTCAGGAACAATGCCGTAAAGAGTGTAGTCGCTGTTTGGTTCACATCCTGGATACAGCACACCAGAGACAAAAGCACGCACATCTTCTTTCGTCAGTCCTTCAGATTCGCCCACACGCTGCGCAAGAAGATTAACACCGCGAAGAGGAATACTTTTATCATCCTCCACGCGGCCGCGTATGATACAAAACTCTGAATGAAAAGTTGTGCTCGGATACATCCACGAAATAGTTACTTTATCATCGCGAGCTAAATTAATTTGAAGGGGTGTTTTCAGCTCTGGAAACATGGTCGGAATAAATTCTCCATCAACACAAGCACCGTCTTTTTTACAGGCAAGAGCAGCGGCCGCCATTGTTGAACCATGATCCAAATTTAAAAAATGTCCTATTTCATGAAGTCCAGAGGCACGATGAAGCATTTCCGCGCGGGCTTGATCGGGATCAAGCCGATTATTTTCGAGAAGATATCCACTTAAAATAGTAACGCCTCGCAATATTTTTTTACCATCTCCGGAAGAAAGGAGTGGAGCTGTCACTCCAATGATCAGAGTTTTATCGATGCCAATATCTTCGAGAATAGATCCGTCAGGATCAAAAATAACAGCGGAAGGTCCCTCTGTTGCAGAGAGATATTCGTGATAGTTGGTTTTATCGACATCCTTTCCAAGACTCCCCCCCGACTTTATCGTTATATCCACTGTCTTAACGGAACGACCATCTGCTGTCTGCATGGTGACATTACTCCAAGTTGAAAAAGCTTCTTGCACCCATTGCACCGCTTTTTGATTATTCACATTGGTCGCAAGTGAGCCATCATCATGGAACCATTCCACTGTATTTTTATCCCATCGTTGTGCGGTCCCACTCTTATTCACCGTATCAATGGCAATGGGACCTCCTGCAGAGAGATCCAAAGAAAACAGGAGCAATAAAAAAGTATAAAGAATTTTTTTCATCGCGCATTCTCCCCAAGAGCATTCACGAGGTCTACAAAACTTTGAAGTGAAATCACGGAACCATCCTGACTCGATGCTGATTTCGCGGCAGTCAATGTTTTTTGAACTCCTTGTTTTACGGGTAAATTCTGAAATAAAGATGTGCTTAAAAATTTATTCGTGACTGATTTTGTCCCATTTGCTTGAACCACCACATCAAAAACTCCTTGTTCAAGACCAACGGTAGAAGAGAGTCCTGTCGCGGGACTGCGTCGCGTTGTAAAAAGAACATATTCTTTATTTTTTTCAAATTGAGGGAGACCGATAATAAAAGAGACATTCATTTTTGCCGCCTCTTCTCTCGTAGCTCCATATTGAACAAACTCGAACAGTTCTCCCTCTTTTTTCTGTTGAGGTCCTTTGATCCATTGTCCAATACGAAATGTATACTTTGTAACAAGGAGTCCACCTGAGAAACGAGCATCGGGAAGAAGCTCTACTCGTCGATCAATACACGTTCCCACAAAGGAGGCTTCTGCTGTTTGAGTAATATGTTCAAGATTTGCATGTATCGCTTGCGTGCTGTAAGCAAGAGAAGAAAGAAAAAAGGGAAAGACTATAAAAACAGAGAGATAGAAATATCGAAACATGAATTCTCCTTTTTTATTCATTGAAGAAAAAGGAATCTATCGAGAAGTATGATGAGAGTCAATGAAGCTCCGCCGTATAAATCGCACAAAAACAAAGGGCGATTCATGATGAATCGCCCTTTTTGAAAATTCTTTCTGAAAAATTATTATTTGGCTGGCGTTTCTGAGTCTTCCTCTGCTGGAACCACAACCACTCCCCATCCTTCTGGCTTTTCTCCCTTTGTAAGTTTGAGAGAAGATTTTGCACAAGGATCTCCTAATTGTCCATCAACTTTTGTTTCAATAATTTCCAGCGAACCTTCTGCGCCTTCTTCATTAAACGAAAGATTATAAACACTGCTTACTTCTCCCTCTTCCATTAAAATTGTCGCATTATTTCCTGCAAGAGTGCCGCGACCTTCAGTGGCATCTTCAAACTGAATACTCACCACATCACCTGCCTGAATCACATCGATTGAAAGCGGTCCCTCGACAACCACATCTGCTTGGCAGGTATTTGTTTCATTCGTCATCTCTCCACTATAAAATCCCTGATAAGCGCTTGCAGCAGCAACATCAGGATCTGCTGGAGGAGGAGCACTTACTGTTTTACTTTTACTATCAAAAGCAGAACAGGATGCGATGAATAAAAGTGATGCGAGAACAACGAAAATGCGACTCCCCATAAAATCCTCCTTATAGTGTTTGACTCAATCCTCGTATCGCAGGTTTCTCAAAGAAGTTGCGTGTTTTTTAGATAAAAAAAGCCCCGCGTTTCCACGGGGCTTTTTTCGAATTTAATCCGGCAACGTCCTACTCTCCCACACACCATAGTGTGAAGTACCATCGGCGCTGAGGGGCTTAACTGCCGAGTTCGGAATGGGATCGGGTGTGACCCCCTCGCTATAATCACCGGAAATTTTATGTTCAAATCAACATCAAATGAGGTCTCTAAGCTTCCCCTGCCCACTGCTTCTGCGCAATGGGCAGGAAAATAAATGGTTAAGTCGATCGGTCGATTAGTACGGGTCAGCTCCACGCATTACTGCGCTTCCACGCCCCGCCTATCAAACTCGTCGTCTTCAAGTGACCTTCAGGGATACCTTATCTTGAGGTCGGTTTCCTGCTTAGATGCTTTCAGCAGTTATCCGATCCGTACATAGCTACCCGGCTATGCCGCTGGCGCGACAACCGGTGGACCAGAGGTACGTCCATCCCGGTCCTCTCGTACTAGGGACAGCTCCTCTCAAGTATCCTTCGCCCACAGCAGATAGGGACCGAACTGTCTCGCGACGTTCTGAACCCAGCTCACGTACCACTTTAATTGGCGAACAGCCAAACCCTTGGGACCGACTCCAGCCCCAGGATGTGATGAGCCGACATCGAGGTGCCAAACCGCCGCGTCGATGTGAACTCTTGGCGGCGATCAGCCTGTTATCCCCGGCGTACCTTTTATCCGATAAGTGATGGCCCTTCCATACGGGACCACCAGATCACTAGGACCTGCTTTCGCATCTGCTCGACTTGTATGTCTCGCAGTTAAGCTCCCTTTTGCCCTTACACTCGCCGGCTGGTTTCCAATCAGCCTGAGGGAACCTTCGTGCGCCTCCGTTACTCTTTGGGAGGCAACCGCCCCAGTCAAACTACCCACCAGACAATGTCCTTCTTCCGGATTACGGAAGGAAGTTAGAACTTCAAAGAGATCAGGGTGGTATTTCAAGGTTGGCTCCACCGAAGCTAACGCCTCGGCTTCAAAGCCTCCCACCTATCCTACACAAACCTATCCGAAGCTCACTGCCAAGTTGTAGTAAAGGTGCACAGGGTCTTTCCGTCTTGCTGCGGGTAGGCAGCATCTGCGCTGCCAGTACAATTTCGCTGAGCCCCCTGTTGAGACAGTGTGGCAATCGTTACGCCATTCGTGCAGGTCGGAACTTACCCGACAAGGAATTTCGCTACCTTAGGACCGTTATAGTTACGGCCGCCGTTTACCGGGGCTTCAGTTCAGAGCTTCGCCTTACGGCTAACCCCTCGCTTTAACCTTCCGGCACCGGGCAGGCGTCAGACCCTATACGTCGTCTTTCGACTTAGCAGAGCCCTGTGTTTTTGATAAACAGTCGTCGCCACCTGTTCACTGCGACCTCATAAAGCTTCTCTTCTTATAGATACACTTTCAGAGGCACACCTTCTTCCGAAGTTACGGTGTTAACTTGCAAAGTTCCTTAACAAGGGTTCTCTCAAGCGCCTTAGTCTTCTCGACTCGCCTACGTGTGTCCGTTTACGGTACGGGCACCACCGACATCACGACGAAGCTTTTCTTGGAAGCTTGAACCGGTCACTTTGTGAGGCTTAACGCCTCTCGTCATCACGCTTTGGGATTGACGTCCGGATTTTGCCTGAACGCCTCCTTATACGCTTAAACCACCATCCAATAGGTGGCTGACCTTACACGCTCCGTCCCTCCGTCGAATAACATGCCGGCAGTGGTACAGGAATATTAACCTGTTCTCCATCACCTACTCCCTTGGGCCTCGGCTTAGGCCCCGACTAACCCTGGGCGGATTAACCTTGCCCAGGAAACCTTAGGCTTTCGGCGAACACGTTTCTCACATGTTTTATCGCTACTTATGTCAGCATAATCACTTCTGATACCTCCAGTCGTCGTTACCGTCGACCTTCACAGGCTTACAGAATGCTCCCCTACCACTCCCTGCAAGGCGAACCCTGCAGGAAATCCGCAGCTTCGGTAGATAACTTTAGCCCCGTTGAATTTTCGGCGCAGACTCACTCGACCAGTGAGCTGTTACGCTTTCTTTAAAGGATGGCTGCTTCTAAGCCAACCTCCTGGTTGTCTATGCACTTCCACATCCTTTCACACTTAGTTATCATTTTGGGACCTTAGCTGGCGGTCTGGGCTCTTTCCCTCTCGTCCAAGGACCTTAGCACCCATGGACTGCCTCCCGCACAGTACTTCTCGGCATTCGGAGTTTGATTGGGTTTGGTAATCTGGTAAGACCCCTAGCCCATTCAGTGCTCTACCTCCGAGAGTATTCATGCGAGGCTATACCTCAATATATTTCGGGGAGAACCAGCTATCTCCAGGTTTGATTGGCCTTTCACCCCTAGCCACAGGTCATCCGAGAACTTTTCAACGTTCACCGGTTCGGACCTCCACGCGGTGTTACCCGCGCTTCATCCTGCCCATGGCTAGATCACACTGGTTTCGGGTCTACTGCCCGCAACTTCATCGCCCGGTTAGGACTCGCTTTCGCTACGGCTTCGCTCGTGTAGAGCTTAACCTTGCTGCAAACAGTAACTCACTGACTCATTATGCAAAAGGCACGCTATCAGACATTCCCATCCGAAGATGGGCATAGCCCTTTAGCTGCTTGTAGGCATGCGGTTTCAGGTACTTTTCACTCCCCACTAGGGGTGCTTTTCACCTTTCCCTCGCGGTACTAGTTCGCTATCGGTCATTCGGTAGTATTTAGCCTTGGATGATGGTCCACCCAGATTCCCACAAGATTTCTCGTGTCCCGTGGTACTTGGGATACTGCTAGGGTGCCTTCGGATTTCGATTACGTGGCTATCACACGCTATGGCCGACCTTTCCAGATCGTTCACCTATCCTCCGACAATCCCATATTGCAGTCCCGCAACCCCGACTTCACCGAAGTGAAATCGGTTTAGGCTGTTCCCCTTTCGCTCGCCGCTACTTAGGGAATCTCAATTGATGTCTTTTCCTAGAGGTACTGAGATGGTTCAGTTCCCTCCGTTCGCTTCATGCACCTATGAATTCAGTGCATGATACCTGTCGATAAAGACAGGTGGGTTTCCCCATTCGGAAATCTACGGATCAAAGCTTCCTAAGCAGCTCCCCGTAGCTTATCGCAGCTAGGCACGTCCTTCTTCGCCTCCGAATGCCAAGGCATCCACCACATGCCCTTAATAACTTAACCAAGAACTTGCCTGAAGAGACCTCATTCGAAATTGATTTGAACTTATTTCTACTCGCTATTTAGTTGTCAAAGAACACAAAAAAAATTTTGAGCCTCAGCAAAAGCTGGTGGAGCTGAGGGGATTCGAACCCCTGACATCCAGCTTGCAAAGCTGGCGCTCTACCAACTGAGCTACAGCCCCTTTGGTGGGCCCGGGTAGAATCGAACTACCGACCTCACGCTTATCAGGCGTGCGCTCTTACCAACTGAGCTACGAGCCCGGGCCTTACCTACTCTCAAAGCTGAATAGCGTCTGTTTTTCTTTTGGTTAAGCCTTTGACCGGGTTTGTGTTCGTGTATTGTCCGAAGACAAACACAAAGCACCTTAGAAAGGAGGTGATCCAGCCGCAGGTTCCCCTACGGCTACCTTGTTACGACTTCACCCCAATCATTGCCCATACCTTGGGACGCTCCTTCCTTGCGGTTAGGTGACGCACTTCTGGTATAGACAACTTTCGTGGTGTGACGGGCGGTGTGTACAAGGCCCGGGAACGTATTCACCGCTGCATGCTGATCAGCGATTACTAGCGATTCCAGCTTCATGGTCCCGAGTTGCAGAGACCAATCCGAACTTAGACCGGTTTTTTGAGATTAGCTCCACCTTGCGGTTTGGCAACCCTTTGTACCGGCCATTGTAGTACGTGTGTAGCCCTGGATATAAAGGCCATGAGGACTTGACGTCGTCCCCACCTTCCTCCGGTTTCACACCGGCAGTCTCCCTAGAGTGCTCAGCCGAACTGGTAGCAACTAAGGACAGGGGTTGCGCTCGTTGCGGGACTTAACCCAACATCTCACGACACGAGCTGACGACAGCCATGCAGCACCTGTCTTGGAGTTCCCCGAAGGGCACAGCCTCATCTCTGAAGCCTTCTCCAGATGTCAAATCCAGGTAAGGTTTTTCGCGTTGCGTCGAATTAAACCACATACTCCACCGCTTGTGCGGGCCCCCGTCAATTCCTTTGAGTTTCAACCTTGCGGCCGTACTTCCCAGGCGGTGCACTTAATGGGTTACCGTCGGCACTGAGAGGGTCAAGTCTCCCAACACCTAGTGCACATCGTTTACGGCGTGGACTACCAGGGTATCTAATCCTGTTTGCTCCCCACGCTTTCGCGTCTTAGCGTCAGGATCCATCCAGATCGGCGCTTTCGCCACCGGTGTTCTTCCCAATATCTACGAATTTCACCTCTACACTGGGAATTCCCCGATCCCCTCTGGACCTCTAGAAAGATGGTTTCGAGCGCACTTCCTGGGTTAAGCCCAGGGCTTTCACACCCGACTTCTCTTTCCGCCTACACGCGCTTTACGCCCAGTAATTCCGAACAACGCTTGCACCCTCCGTATTACCGCGGCTGCTGGCACGGAGTTAGCCGGTGCTTCCTTTGGAGGTACCGTCAAACTCATGAGATATTAGCTCACAAGCTTTTCTTTCCTCTCGACAGAGCTTTACGACCCGAAGGCC
>MGRM01000002.1 GCA_001798185.1 Deltaproteobacteria bacterium RIFCSPHIGHO2_02_FULL_44_16
CTGGTCGTGGAGGTGGAGGTCGATAGCCTTCGGGAAGCTTTCCCAGAGGAGGAGTCACGGGAGCAGGACAAACGGTCAGACCTTCTTTGCATTCTGAAGCACAACAAATGCCTGAGCGACGACTATTCGAAAGGCACGCCGTGCCATCAGCTTTGGAGATATTGGTAAAAGCTCCCGTGAGAGGATTACACGAATCCACTGTACAGTCATTCCCATCTTGATAGTTCACCTGCGTATTCGGAATCACTCCTCTGCACTCTCCTGCTGCTGTGCAGATATCGACTCCCGTGCAAAGATCGTTATCTCCGGGACACGTAGCTCCGACTTGAGGAACATACCGATTCCCCGTTGCTGGATCGCAATCCAACGTGCACACATTGTTGTCATCGGGAATATTCAATGGAATTCCCACAACGCAAACACCAGAAGCGTTGCAGGTTTCGATTCCGTTGCACGCGTTGTCATCGGAACACGATGCGTTGTCGGTGCAGGTAATACGAACTTTCATGACAAATGCATCAAATACGCCTCCACCGTAAGTTGCTTGGAAAGCATTTTGAACGGTAAGGCTCCCTTGTGTTTGACCCGTAAGGTAAAGAATACCTTGAGAATCGATTGCAAAATCATTTGTAAAATCATTGGCCCACGGATTAAGCAATAAAGATTGCAGAAAACGGCCATTCGAGGAAAATTTCCCATCTTCTATATAAATATTATTTTGAGAATCGATCGCGATGGGCTTTGAACGAGATGACCCTGTGTAAGTAGAAAAAACAAGCGACTGCCCACTCGGCGAAAGTTTTGTCAGGAAAGAGTTGTAGTTATTCCGTGTACCTTGTTGGGGATTTTGAAGAGGGAAATCATTGGAGGCGGTTTTTCCTGTCACATACACAGCGCCTTGTGTATCAATGGTCATTGCATAAGGATCGTCAGTGCTTGTTCCTCCGAGAAAGGTTGAGTAGATAAGTGAGCGGCCATCTGGTGAAAACTTGGTGATAAAGCCATCAGCTTGCCAATTACTGAGGTTTGGGGGACTATGATGTTGAGATTGATATGCATTCGCGGTAGCGGGGAAGTTAGAGGATAATGTCCATCCTGCAACATATGCTGATCCTAGTGTATCAACGGCAATACTGCGACTAAGCTCCTGATGGTTCCCACCGAGATACGTCGAATAGACAAGCGAGCGGCCATCTGGTGCAAACTTCGTGACAAAGACATCACCATAAGCTCCTTGATAAGGTTCTCCACCATACTGTGGTTGAAATGCATTACGTGTCGGAAAATCTGCAGAGTCAGTAATTCCTGTGACATAGACACTTCCCTGAGTATCAACTGCAATGCTCTGGCCTTCATCGCGCTTACTTCCACCGAGGTAAGTAGAAAACACTAATGACTGTCCATTGGGAGCGAGCTTTGTGATATAAGCATCTCCTTTGTCAGAGAAATAGTGAAAACCTTGAGGAGTTCCTATCGCTGGATTTGGCCGTGCTTGATACGCATTTTGTGTTGGAAAATTATCTGAATAGGTTCTCCCTGTGATATAGATGGTTCCTTGATTATCGACGGCGATATCATCGCCGGTGTCTACCCATTGTCCTCCAAGATAGGTGGAAAAAATAAGGGCACGACCATCTGGCGAAATTTTGGTTACAAAAATATCCAGAGGAGGAGGCCAACGTGAATATATACCTGCAGTGGGTTTTGTTAGCTGATATCCATTCTGAGTTGGAAAATTATTTGACCATGTATTTCCCGTTACATAGATATAACCTTGACTATCAACCGCAATGGCATTTCCTGTATCGACATCATTTCCTCCGAGATAGGTGGCAAATTCAATGACAGGATCGATGACTAATGTTTGGGTGCGATCGTATTGAGCAACGGTAAAAGAGACGCGGTTGTTCTTGATGACGAATGTCCCCTCAATTGGTATCTGTTTTCCGTTCAACTCTTGATAGATTTTCGGTCTGTGGTGGATGATTTCGGTTTTCTCTGCAATTGCCATGAGAAGATTCCCATCATCGTCAAGTTTGAGATCCGCTCCTTCAATGTCAAAGGTAATGAGATTGGGATCAGCGTGAGGTGAAACGACAAGATCATATTCGAGATGTTGGTTGTTGCCGTAAACAACAAGATCGATTCCAGGATAGAGTTCTTCGTATTTCACTTTTGCGTACTGAGAAATATTTGTTTTCCATTTGGATGCATCATTCCCTATGAAGTAGTGACTTTTTCCGATGAGAGGATCGATTCCGGTAATTTTTGGATTCGTATTGGCACCCATAAATCCAAGAGATATGTTTTGTGGTGTTTCATCTCCTGAGAGAGCGAGTGTCATTTTTTCTGGAGAGAAGAACATCGAATGTTTTTGGTCTCGACTGAGGAATTGAACTGAAGCATCAACCTGTCCTTGATTGGGTTCAAAATAGAGTGGAAGGTTTAGAGAAGCAATCTTCGGTGACGAATTCTCTCTCTCAGAAGAGAGAGAGTACTGCTGCATCCAGAGCCAAGCTCCAAATACAAAAACACTCAAAAAAGCAGAAATCTGTAGAAAACGTTTCAATGGCTGTCGCATGGTCTCTCCTATTTTCTCATCGTTTTTCTTCTCCTCTTTTTTAAGAGTCGATTCAGATCGTCGTACATTTCCGGCATTTCTAGAACATCGGAAAATTGTTTGACCCATTTTTGGATACGTTGAACTTCTATGAGCGGGTCATGAGGATCCAGTTTTTTAGCCATGGAGCAACCTTTTGCGGAGTTTTTTCCATTGGCTACGAGCATCTGCATCATCTGAAGGAAATTTCTTTGCTAACTTACGAAAGAAAGTTGAAGAAAAAATAACACGAAGTTGTTTGAATTTTTCTGTCATCGACATGTTTTGTAACTCTTTCAACTCGAACTCATGCACCGCATCCCACCCTGCTTGATATTCTTGCAGCATTTTTTTGGTCATCTTTTGTGACATTGTTCCTCACTTTTTAAGTCATGTTACATAACCTACCGTTTAAAGACAAACAACTACTTTGCACGAAGTGCCGTGCACTTCATGTTTGTCATCCCCGTGAAAACAGGAACCTCATGAGATTCCTGCCTGCGCGGGAATGACATCCTAAAAAGCTGAAGCATGCTGTATGCCAAAAAAGGGTAAAACGCAGCCATTTTATTGATCTGGAGACCTTGGTTTCAAAAAGTTCTCAACCTGAGAATGTAAGATGTCAAAATCAACGCATGCATCGTACCAAACGATGGATGGCATTTTTCGAAACCAGGTCATCTGGCGTTTGGCGTATTGCCGCGTTTGTTGTTTGATAGATGCAATGAGCTCTTCTGGTAGCCTTCTTTCGGAACTCCATAATTCGGGTGACGTCGGAGGTGCTTCCGGGAGGGTCTCCCGCGCTAAGCGGGAGGGCCGGAACACCGCAGACGGCAGGACCCGCTTCCATGAAATGTTCCGAAAGAAGTCGGCCAGTTCCCGATAACCGACCGCTTGAAACGAAACTTCAGATCCATATTTTTCTATGAGCATTTTTACTTCATCAATCCACCCTTGCTCGAGCATCCGATCAACACGTTCATCGATCCGCGCATGAAGTTCTTTGCGATCTATCGTCAATCCAATGAGCAAAGCATCGTATCGCTGCTCGTGGAATTGATGTTTGCGAAAAAATTCACTTGGACCCTTTCCGGTTAACTCGCAGATCTCAAGCGCACGAAGGAGACGATGTTTATGATGAGGATGAATCTGGTGCGCAGTATCAGGGTCCAAAGTCTGCAATCGTTTATGAAGTGTTATCGCACCATGGATTTCAAGTTCCGAAAGAAGTTGTTCGCGTAGACGATCATCGCGCAGCGGAGCTTCGCAAAGCCCATGGAGAAGCGCTTTGAGATAAAGTCCTGTCCCCCCAACCACAAAGGGGCTGCGCCCTCTGCTGAGAATGTCCTCGATTGCAGCATCAGCAAGCTCAACAAATCGACCTGCGTGAAAAACTTCACTAGGATCGACAACATCCAAAAGATGATGGGGAACGAGCTTGCGCTCTTCCTGCGTTGGTTTCGCGGTACCAATATCCATACCGCGATAGACTTGTTGCGAATCAGCAGAAATAATTTCGCCCTGCAATTGCTGCGCGAGCTTCAATGCAAGCTGCGTTTTGCCAACAGCTGTAGGACCGCAAATGACCACAATTTTTTTCATAATTATTTTAAACGTATGTCATTGCGAGGAGCATCAGCGACGAAGCAATCCGACACAAAGTGTCGTCCCGAGCGAAAGCGAGGGATCTCCGGGAGATCCTTCGGCTTTGCCTCAGGATGACCTTCGGTCAGATCGCCACGCCCTTCGGGCTCGCGATGACAATATCAATCAAACTCTTCTTAATCTTCTCTCAATTTCACTTTTTTCCAATCGAGCCACAAGCGGGCGACCGTGCGGGCAATGCGTTATCTGCAAACGTTGCATCTCTTTCAGAAGCGCTTCCATCTCGAGAAGTGAGAGATGATCTCCTCCTCGAAGTTGACGATGACAAGCAATAAGAGAAAAAAGTTGATCCATGATCTTCTCAATCGACTCTGCTTTTTCTTTTTCTTCGAACTCAGAAGCCAAGGTTGAAAAAAGTGAAACCACATCTCTGTCAGCAAGCAGAGCCGGAACGGCCTTCACGAGCATGGTCTCATGGCCAAAAAGTTCGAACTCAAAACCTGCTTTTTCCAGATATTCACGATGTTCTTCAAGCACCGCCAAGTCGCGGGTACTCATCTGAAACTGTTGCGGCAACAAAAGTGCCTGCACTGCGATCTGACTTTTTTCATATTGCGATTTCAATTCTTCAAAACCGATGCGCTCATGCACCGCATGTTGGTCCACAATCACAAGCGCTCCTGATTCATCTTCACAAAGAATATACGTTTTTAAAAATTGGCCGATGATACGGAAAGATGAAATTTTGCTTAGAGGAACAATTGAATATTGCACTTGTGGAGAAGAATTCATTTCGAAACTCGCATGAATCGGGTGACTTCGGAGGTCCTTCCGGGAGGTCTCCGCGTTTAGCGGAGGGCCGGAAGGCCGCAGAAGGCAGGACCCGTTACCGAAAACGGTTTCGAAATGATTCTTCGAATCTGTTTGGAAAAAATTTCTCCGATCGATATTGCTCTCTCCGCAATGAACTTGCACCTTACCCATATCCAAATGCTTTCGAATCGAAAGACGAATGAATTCATAGACAGCTCCACTCTGCTCAAAACGAACTTCTCGTTTTGTCGGATGAACATTCACATCAATTTTCGCAGGATCAATATGCACAAAAAGAACCGCGAGAGGATATCGCCCTTTCATCAGACGATCTCCGTAACCGCTCACAAGTGCGTGATGCAGCAAGCGATCTTGAATCGAGCGCGCATTTACAAAAAAGCGAATCTGCTTTGCATGTGAAACATCGTGCCCAACTTGAGAAATCCAGCCTTCAAGAGCAATGCCATCCCCCTTCTCTTCAAGACGCATAAGATTCGAGGAAACTTTTTCTCCTAAAATGCGTGCGATACGATGAGAAGGATCGTCTTCGACCGTGAAAGAAAGATGTTTTTTCTGATCATGCCATAATTCAAAACGAACATGCGGATGAGACAACGCAAAATCGCTCACCACATGCGCAATATGTCCATATTCAACCGTTTCTGATTTTAAAAATTTCTGTCTCGCTGGCACGTTATAAAAAAGAGAGGAAACTTCTATAGAAGTCCCATCAGGACAACCAATCGGAGAAAGTGCCACAAGCCTTCCCCCCTCCAGAAGAAGAGAAGAACCGGTCAATATTTTTTGCGCGGTAAGTTTTGTTTCAATGCGAAGCTTTGACACGGCGCCAATCGAAGAAAGCGCTTCACCTCGAAATCCAAAGGTTGCAATATTCCATAAATCATCCGCTGAAGTAATTTTGCTTGTGGCATGAGGAAGAACAGACAGCTCAAGGTTTTCCTTGCTCATCCCTGAACCATCATCAATCACGCGAATGGACTTTCGTCCACCACTGAGAATTTCAACGCGAATCGAACTCGCCATCGCATCAAGTGCATTTTCGATAAGTTCTTTGGCGACCGACGCTGGTCTCTCCACCACTTCACCCGCAGCAATTTTTTCAACCACCTCCGGTGGAAGAACAGAAATCTGGCGCATGGGGTCTCTATACTTGCTTCTTCGCAGATCCTCAACTAAAAGAGTGTTGCTTATGAAGTATACACATCGCCCCCTTTTCTTCAGATATCTTTGCCAATGTCTCCGTTTTATCCGCGATTTCTTTCCAGATGCATTTCGACTTCATGAACTTTTCGACAATCCTTACGCCTCTTCGATGAAAGAGGAGACAAATGCATTGTATCGCCTCCTTCTCCCTCGCTTTTTGAAACGTGTGCAGCATGAAATGCCGTATGCCGAAGAACTCAAGCAAGCAAAGCAGAAAGGAGTTCTGATCTATGTTGTTCCTGCTATAGGTCAGCTTGAATATCACTGCTTTGCCCATTTTTTTCGTCAACACGGACTTCCTCTCCCCACATTCGTCACGGATATTTCAACGTATATATGGATGAAATGGAATCGATTGAAATCATATCTTCTCACCCAATGTGAGCTTCTTGAATCCAAGGGAGAAATTCCAGGTCCCATCACTTCCGGTTTTTTACGAGAAAGAGTGGCAGCAGGTGAAAGCGTGATGCTTCGTATTCCGAGCACGTATCTTGCCGATGACGCGCTTTTTTCCTATCAAGCCGAGAAACGAATTATTGAAACATTAAAAGCATATACTCCTGACCGCCCTCTTTATTTTGTGCCCATCGATTTTATTTGGGATCGTCGACCGACAAAAGAAAAGAAAAGTTTTATCGATATTCTTTTTGGGGAAAAAGATGATCCTGGAAGCTTACGAAAAGGAATTCTCTTTTGGAGAAATTATAAACGTCACGCACTTATCCGACTTGGCCGACCTCTTCATCTTGAGGTAGAACAGGATTGTAATCTCCATCTCCGCGCAACTGACATCCGTCGTCATTTGGTGGAGGTGATGAATATTGAACATCGCACCATCAGTGGATCTCCCTTGCGACCTCGTCATTGGTTTTTAGAACAAGTTCTCAGCGACCCTCATCTTGAAAAGCAACTTGAAACGATTGCCATTGAAAATCGAAAACCGATCGAAGAACTCTCGGAACTTGCAAAAAAATATATCCACGAAATTGCGGCGAACATTGATTATAATGTGATAGAACTTGCCTCTCGTCTTTTTGACACGGTTTTTTCTTCTCTTCATGAAAACTTTCATGTCGATCAAAAACAAATTGAAGAGCTGAAACAACTCGCAGCAACTCGCTCCGTTGTTTTAGTTCCGAATCATCGCAGTCATCTCGACTATCTCATTCTCCCCTCTCTTCTTTACAAACATCATATGTCGCTCCCCCACTTTGCCGCCGGAAAAAATCTTTCGTTTTGGCCTCTCGGTCCCCTTTTTCGAAGAGGAGGGGCTTATTTTATTCGTCGAACTTTCAAGGGGAATCAGCTTTATCGAGCTGTTTTGGAAACATATTTAAAACTTCTCATTAAAGAAGGATACAGCCAAGCTTTCTTTATTGAAGGGGCCAGGTCACGCACCGGGAAGCTGGCTCCTCCAAAACTCGGTATGCTTTCGATGCTTTATGATGCTGCAAAGCACGTGCAAAAAGATCTCGTTTTTTTTCCGGTCTCATTCACATACGATCGCGTTTTGGAACTCGGCAGTTATATCAACGAACTTGAAGGGGCCGAAAAGCAACCTGAAAACACATGGGCATTGATGAAATTAATCCGATTTCTCAAACACAAAGATCCTCGCTATGGCAATGTCCATATTCGTTTTGGAACTCCTGTCGATACGAATACTATTCCTGGAGATCATCATAATCCTGTCGAATATCTCGCCTATCAACTTTGCGATGAGATCAATCGGCATGTCGTCGTCACTCCTTTATCACTGGTTGCAACCGCACTTCTCTCTCCGGGAAAGCGCGCCATCACTTCAGAGATGATTCAAAAACGTGTGCTTCTGTATCTCGACTACTTTCAGGAAAAACAGATTCTTCTTGCAATGAGCCTCACCCGCAATGCTCGATCAGCGACAGCAACCGCACTCAAACAATGTATCGAAAGAAAAATGGTTCTTCCTCACACGGATCAACAAACACCTTTTTATGAAATCCCAGATGATCAACGGTTGACGCTCGATTACATCAAAAATAATTCTCTTCACTTTTTTTCAAAAATTTCATTGCTTGCCAATATACTGCAAGCCCGATGGGGGTGGTCAGGGGGAGAGCCTGGATTTACTCCAAGCGAGCGACCTAAGTATAGAGAGTGCGGATTCACTCCGCACGAGCGAATAGACGAGTATATTTTTTTAGCGCGCCTTTTTGCTCGAGAATGGTGTGCGAACGGCAAAGAAATTTCTTCCGCTGACATCGAACCGGAAATCGCGTTTCTTCAAAAAAATTCCGAAGCCCTTCCTCTGTTCGCAGAACTGACTCGACATTTTTTTGAAGCGTATAGTCTTGCGGCTTCTCTCAAAGCATCTTTTCCAGAACTGCCGAATGCACAACTCATCAAACTGATGCGTGAAACAGGGGAAAAACATCTTCTTCTGGGGAAGAAGCATCACGCGGAATCTCTTTCAAAGGCTCTTCTCGAGAATGCCCTTACAAGCTTTTCCCTGCTTCATTATTCTGATTCTTCAGCCTTGAAAAAACTTCACGTAACACTTGAAGAATATCTCTAATTTGGTTTGAGAGTAACTTCAAGCGCCTTGATTTATTCACAAGAACGCTGGCGCGCTTTCATAAGGTGTTCTTACGGTCATTTTTAAAATAATAAATAACCTTTTGGATAAGTTGAAGTTTTAATGCCTCTTTGTTGTGCATTTCGATGAAAACTCACTTTGGAAGAACTATAAGGGATAAAAGAAGGAGTTATACTCAAGGTTATCCACAGAGACTGTGAAAAAGAAAATTAGGCCAAGAAAACTTCTTCTTCGTACGATGGATCCTGCTCATGTTGCTGCTCTCTTCTATCATCTCTCTCCTGCTCATCCGTACTCTCTCCGCGATCAAAAACCGCTACAATCATCTCTTGATCATCCATGTCATGCAGAAATGTAAGAAGCGTCAGTGAAAATGGAAAGTGAAGACCGCCAATCACGTCTGTGCGCAAGATCCCAGCATCCAAGACAGCATTTTCTTCAGAAGAGAATCCACGAAAAGAATTTTTCCCCTTGATCGTTGATGCGAGTTTGATCTCAAAAGGTGAAAAAGAAAGATTGCGAGCAATGAGAGGCGCTCGAGTTGAAATCAACGCTCTTTTTGATGAAAGAGCAACAGAGTGAGAATCCTTTTTGAACATGACATGCGAAACTTCTTTTTCCTGAAGTTGAGCTGCTACGGTTGACGTTTTTTCGCTGCGAACTGGATTTCTTGTGAAAACTGCTTTCGTACGTTCTTGAGCAACTGGCTCCTCAAGATTTTCGAGCGGCGTTATGATGAGCCCATTTCCGATATCTCTTCCTTGAAGTGTTCCTCTTTTCATAACTTCAGCAACTTCAATGAACACTTGTTCTGGAAATTTTGGAGAAAGAGGAAGTGTATCCAAACTCCACTTCTCATTTTCAATCACTGACTTGGTCACAACAAGAAATGATTGCTCATAAGATGGCCGTGAAAGAAAGCGCGGAAGAGTAATTTCAACAGAAACAACCGCACGTTCTTCTTCATCCACTTCAACACTTTTTGACTCCACCATTGCTATTGCAGAAGCAGTTGAAACCTCTGAGACCTCTCCAAGAATCAATGTCGGTTCAAAAATAATTTCTTGTCGTCGCCGTTCAACGTTGATAACAGCTGGCTCTTCAACAACGATTTCTTCTGAAACTTCACCGATGAATACCGGATTGTCGATAATGATGATTGGGCGATGCGGAGCTGATCGAACTGTATCTCGTCCAGATGCAATACCGAGATCTCCAATGCCAACCCCAAAGCGTCGTGCATCGCGATCATTTCGATTTTCAGGAAGCTCAGGTCGATCTGCATGAACATAACTCCCCTCATGGTCGACTACCGTTCGAGCTGGAATGACAATATCAGACAAAGCAGATTCGGGAGTATCTTGATTTTCCTCAGGAATTCGGCTGTTTATGTCGACGCGAGTGACCATACAAGCAAGTTATCGGGTGAAGAGAGGAAAAAGTTGCGAACTTATTTGAAGAAATTATATATAAAAAACAGTTGGTTATACTGAGAATGTCATCGCGAGCCCACAGGGCGTGGCGATCTCCCGCAACCATTTTACAAACCCGAGCAACCTTTTTTCTCTTGGGTCGAAAGAGAAGATAGTTTAATGAACTTCCAATATCAGTAAAGGAGAACATTATGTCATTTATTTCAGCTGGTGAAAATGTAGGTCCATGCATCAAACAAACATCGCTTGTAGTCACGCCTGGGAATAACTCAGCGGCTTTCATACTTCTGCAAGAACAATTTGAACACTGTAAAAAAGAAGAGGATGGTTCGTGTCAAATTAAAAACAGTTCCCTCTTTGTAACGCGTGATGCAGATTGGGATGGAGACATTGCACTGACAGTTTTTTGGGATCATGAAATGGGGAGGAATCTCCTCGTTCGTTTTCAGAAAATCGACAGATGGGGAGAGGGCTTGGGGCGTTCGGATCTCTACCGTATGCACGTTTACCAAGATACAAACGGAGAACAAGTATGGGTACCAGTAATAATGACAAACCATCTCCAAGAAAGCGACTTCGGATTTACACCGATACTTCTTCTGAGGCTTTCTCAACTTTTCCCAACTTCGAAACTTGAGATTCATGAATATTGCGGTGGACAGCTTATTACAACGAGTAAACCTAATGAAACAGGTCGTTTCAATGTTCCCCATACATTTGAAAGACCAGACCAACTTAAACGAGAGATCGATCCACCAGCTGAAGCTGTTCCAGGTTTTGATCAAGATTATTTTCGGTATAAACATCTTCGACATGAAGAAGTGCCATGGCGATATCGACGATAGCAGTCGATAAACTACGAACACGTCCCCGTAATGTTATTGATTCCTTCAAAATAGCGCATGCCGAGTTGGTCGTCGTAGCTAAGCCCCACATGACAAATATTATTCGTCGTGAGATTTAAAAATTCGCTTTCCGTCACTCCTGAAAGAGTTACATTGGAAGCTTGCCAGGTAATTGTCCCCTCAATCGCACTGATGGGGATCGTGATGCCAACAGTTTGACTTGTATTTGAATCAGTATTGAGACGAAAACTCAAAAAACCTCCACTGCTTGTCACAAGTGTGCTCAGTTCAGCAAGCGTTGCTGCTGTCCAACTCGTCGATGTTTTTTTCATCCACTGATAACTAAGACTTGAAAGGGTGCAATTCGAAGTGCAAGCGCTGTCTGTTGTCACCAATTTTAAAAAAGGAAAAATGCGACCCGTTGGCGCTGTGAGAGAAGCGAGTGATGGAGTTTGCACATCAGAAAAAGTGAGTGTTTTACTGCCAACCGTGAATACAATCTCTCCTGAAGGTAATTCAGATGTCGTTGAAATATTCGGACCAAAACTGTGATAACTTCCAAAATCATTATTCGTCACACTTGAGGTTGAAGTTCCTGCGGAGATCGCTCCTCCTTCTTCCGTTGTGACAGCAGAATCGGAAAACGTCACACTTCCCGTACTCGCAGATGAAAATGAAGTGGAATACACGACATAGATACCTGTTATCGTATATTGAGCTGTCGTAGTCGCTGTATCAAAAAAACTGTTGATCATATCGTTTACGGTGACCTGCGTCCCATTCTCGAGCATATTGTAGCGAACATGAAAATCGAGCATAAAACTTTTTGAAGAATCACCGCAATCGACAGTTCCATCATTATCAACATCTGGATTTCGATATCGACGCGCAACATCGTCAAGATCGGCCAACGTATTTGCTGTATCGGTATCAAGACCCAATTTTGAAATAATGTCACTATGACTTTTGCTGGAACTGGCCGTTTCCGAACTATTATCAACCGTAACGGTTTCTAAATCGAGTGATCCTGTGGAACTTGTGGGAGCAAAGGTATCGAGACCAGAACTGCGAAGTCTCGCCATAAACATTTCGCGACCACGCCTGTTTGCATCATAAAAATAAAAAAACCAGGGTCGTCCTGCAGTGAGTCGCATGGAAAAAGTTCCATCACTTGAAACAGTCCCTGTTTCACAACTTATCCCGCCAGTTTTTGGTTGAACCGCAATCACATTGGTAACAGTGCCAGCGCTCGACGCTTTCCCGAGACTTGGAGAGACCTGCAGGGAAGCGAGCTTCCCACTCATCAGAAAACCACTTGTCGACGAACCTCCGGAATCATCTGTACCAGAAGAGGTATTCGAAGTTGAACTTCCACAGGCGATACCAAAAAAGATGAAGAAAAAGAGTATGTTCTCTTTCACAAGCCCCCCTTATTTTGGGTAAATTATAAAGGATTATTTGAGGTCTGCAAAGACCTGTTTTGGCACTTCTCTCAAGGTGTCAACAAGTAGACGTTCGGTAATGGCTTGAAACCGTTTAGTTCCTGTTTTTCGGATTTCTTTTTCGGAAGCTTCAACTTCAATTTCAAGTCGTGTTTCCATCGGGCCACGAGTAATGAGATAGGCTAATCGACTCATCCCTTTTTGTTTTTCTGTTACCAACTTTTTCTCGCCTGTGAGTTGAAACTCGACAATCTCAACGGAAATTTTTGAAGTCTCTTCTGAAGCTCTCTGTTGATTTTTCACACCGCAGGTTTGAAACAAGTTCCGAAATGCATCGTCCATAATTTTTTCAAGTGGCCGATCAGGCACAAACACAATCACTTCCTTCCCTTTTTTTCTGGTTTGCATTCCAAGTTCTTTGGTGGGGCGAACATCACGAACTCCCTCCCAAATTACTTTCTTTCCTGTTGCAGAATAGGTTGAACATATTTCGCGAAGATTTGTTTGAGATACTTCGAGTGGAATAATCTCTTCTCGTCTCAACGTCTCAGCTGAAAGTGGAACTGAAAAAAGAAGAAAAAGAATTAATGTCATCCCCGAATGCTTTAATCGGGGATCCAGTCCTGGATTCCCGCTTTCGCGGGAATGACACAACAGTTTATGAAAAAGCCTCAAGAAATGAGACAACATATTTCTCCTTAAAAGAAATAAAATCGTGCACCAACGCCACCCGTCATATCAAACTCCGTTTTTGGAGCGACTTGAAGCCCCGGCGAAACTTCCAAAAAGAGTTCAACTGGAACACGGACAAATTGTAAGGCGGGCCCAAACGGAGCGCGAAATGCAAAAATCGTTTTCCCATCATTTTTACCATGGCGGTCAAAGCCAAGTTTTCCACCAAAACCTGCATAAAACGGCATCGTAAAACCTTTCGCTCCAACTGGAATATCAAAAAAATCGTACGTCACATCACTGATGATCGTAAAAGCATCATCGATAAATGACCATGAAAAGATTCCATCAAGCGCAAGATCCGGAGTTAAATATCCTTTCACGGTAACACCGGTTGGATCACCGAGATAAAAACCAGCGCCTACACGTTTCTCATGAGGCCCATATTCATCAGCCGTTGAAAAACGCTCGGCAGCAACGGCCGGAGTGACCACAAACAGCATGAGATATATGACAACATGAATCAGAGATTTCATAAGTTCCTCCTGAGAATAAGTTGAACCGACATCTTTTCCCTATTGAGAAATGAATCTTTTTACAAGAACGTTCTCTTTTTCTTCAATAAAATGAAGGGATTCCAAACTTTTTCAACTGAGATACAATTAAAAATACCATCTCATATCAAGCACAGCGCCGAAGAAGAGATGGTTGGCCCCTCCAAGACGGAGATAACCAAATTTTCCTTCAGGTGAGAGTGCAAATTTCTTTTTGATGCGAAACTCATAACCGGCGGTTCCAGCTGCTGTGAAACCCAAATCAGTTGAAACAAATTTTGCATTCCCGAAATTTGTCGTAGCAATACCAGCGGCCGCATCTTCTTCTGCATCAGCATATCCAACACCAGGTCGGACATAAAAATTTTTCAGAAGAAAAAATTGTCCCGAAACATACAACGCTTGAATAGTTGAAGAGACATTATTGAAAGCAAGCAACGAGGTCTCTTCAAGAAAGAGCAGGACCCGTTCATGGACGCCCCACCCTACTTTGAATCCACCAAGAAACGCTCCTTCATTCCCGCTATTGCTGAGACGAAGGTCAGCTGCACCGACATCAATACCGACAACAAATCCTTTGCGCGAATTCTTTTCTTCATCTGCAAAAGAGGAATTCATCATCACGAAAGAAATAATGAAGATAAAAAATGAAAGAATAAATTTATACATGGCTTCTCCTTTTTAGATACTGGTTACTTTACTCGCAAGATAATCCAATGTTGCATGCATCTTGTAATTGATCGGCTCACAGCGAGACGCCAAAAGCTGGTCGGGAGATTGAACATATTTTCCTGGAGGCAAATATTCTGCGCACTGTTCGATCATCGTTTTGATTGAATCCGACGTCATCTCCAGATGAAATTGAAAACCATACGCGCGATCGCCGTAACGAAAGGCTTGCCGTGGGCATCCTTCACTTGCAGCTAAAAGCACACTCTCTTTGGAAATGCCTGGCATGTCGTTGTGCCAATGCATGACATCAAATTGTTTTCCAAACGTTTTGAAGAGAGGATCTTTTTCGCCCTCAGGTGTTGTGAAAATAGGATAGACACCAGTTTCTCTATTGGGACTTCGCTCCGTGCGAGCGCCTAAAGCTTCACCAATAAGTTGGGCTCCAAGACAGATACCAAAAACCACTTTATTTTTTCCAATCGCTTGTTCTGCAAGCTCAATTTCATCGCGAAGATAAGGATACTTATCAAGTCGCAGTGGCGTTTGCGGTCCACCCATCAGAATCAAAAAATCAAACTGATCAACATCAGGAAGTTTTTCATTATCATAGATACGCGTTGAGGTAAGTTGATGATTATTTTTTAGAATCCATGGCTCAATCGCACCTAACTGTTCAAATGGTGCATGGATAATCGCGTGAATGCGCATGATTCCTCCTGATGAAGAAGATCTTTTAATCTTCTCGTAAGAAAGGACAAGAAAAAATTTGGAAGAAGGAAAACACATTGTCGAAAATGTCGCAAATGCAAAACAACTTCCTCCTCTTGGAGCTCACGTCTTGATTTTACCCATGAAAATTGAAGGGGCGACTGAAGCTCCGGTGAGAATGATTGCCGCAATTGACAAAAGATAATAAACACAACCTTTCTTAATATCATGACGATAATCTTTATTGAACAAACTTTAGGAGGAAAATATGACCGTCAATGGAACATTTCGACCCGACTTAATGAGTTTAGAGGAAAAGTGGCATTATCTTGTTTATCGATTGGATGGATATACTTCTGAAAAAGATTCGCAAGAAATTGCGCAAATTTTCGAAGCGGCTTCGCCTGAAGAAACTGCTAAAATTTGTTATCGATTTTCAACAGAACAAAAAGCTCAATTTTTAGACGATGTCGGCACAGCAGAAAAACAACAAATTTTGGCCACTATTGCAAAACAACTTAAATCTATTACTGATATGCAGAAAAAAATAAAAGGCTTTGCTGAGGATTGTAGCCAACATTGGACACAGCATTGCAATGTTGTAGTCAGCTTATCACTCGCTTCCTGTGGTACGTCTGGAAGTCATCATCACGCTGATGAGGCGGCAAATAATATTGCTACCTGGGAAATGTCAATTTTTGAATTCGCTTGGTACAAATTCGTAAATATACTTGAAGGACGTTTCTAAATGGCCTGTCACTAATTGACGCTTCAAAAAGCGGCGCTCATGTTGAGTTTATAGAAACCTCAGCCTTCAGCTGATTGAACTTCCTGTTCACGATAAAAAATCACGATGCCAATCAGCGCTTGCGGGCTTCGAGGGCTTCAACCAAAAGTTGTCTGATCACCGATGCTTTTGAGTTAGTCTGGAACTGAGCCAGCCGCTCGATTTCTAATGCGAGCCAGGCCACTCTTCCTATACTTTTCTTAAGACCGACATGCTCGTAGGTAAACCAATAGCGTAATCATCAAGGACAGTTTGATCACAGAAAATTTTTTCCTGTTCTTTCACATCTGTCATTTCAAGAGGTTCATAGCCAGAAAGATTACGAACAAAATCGTCTTCAAGAAAATTGTAGGTTCCTTTTTTATAGTGAAATCTTTTTTCGAAATATTCTTCAAGGCGCATAAAGACAGGATGATGTGCAAGATCTGGCTTCCAATATTCCAAACCAAAAATACTTCCCTTCGTCTGAGATGTACGAATCAGTTGTACAAGCCGATCAAAGAGTGAACGAGCGAGATATACACAGCGACATAAGTAATTGCGTATATTTATCGTAATGGTATCATGGCAGCATGAAGCCATTAACCATTTCAGATCCGGATATTATTTTGG
>MGRM01000003.1 GCA_001798185.1 Deltaproteobacteria bacterium RIFCSPHIGHO2_02_FULL_44_16
CAAGATAATCAATGCCACTCAAGGAAGTTTTTAGAGGTGCCCCCAATATACTTCCCACTAACCAAATTTTTCGATAAGCAACTTTATCGCTAAAAAAAATATCCAGATTAAAACCGGCTTTCTTGGAAATTTCTCGAAAAATTGTCAATTGCCCTTCATGGAGGCGAACAGGAGAAGAATATATATTTTGAACAAACGGTGGAATAAATGTTGCGATCAAGCGACTTGTAGAATATTCAAAAATCTCCTCATCATCAGTAGCACCTTCCGTCAATCGATCAATACCAACTGCAAGTAAGGATGCAATAAATTCCCATGCCATTTCAATAATAATATCAGCGGACGCATTGATTGCTAGCTCGATATCCTCAGAACCAATAAATGGAGGAGGATTCCCAAAGTACGGAAGAAATGAACGAACAAATCCGATGACTCCAGATGCAATCATGGCCGTATGAGGATTGATTTTTACATGTCCGTCCAAACTATATCCGATAGATTCAATGACACTTCTTCTGAGCGCTGCAGAACTTATTGGTCCAAAATGTATTGTGGGATCTGGAATCAACCCACAACCAACTATAGTCCCGGCTGCAGCTGCAAGAAAAAGACGTGACGGAATTGAAGCGCCTTGAGAAACATAGGGTTTGTCTGGCACTTCCCATAATTTAAATACATCTACTCCAATGCCAACGATACCGGCTGATCCATTGATTGTTCCAAGAGCATTGGCCACTTGAGGAAGGTCCAGTTTCTCAAATCCAATTTTCAACCCTTCAATAATTGTATAAGCAGCGCTTGCTGCAGGGATATTCCAATAGGAACTTGTCTCATGGTACTGCGGAACAAGATCAAAAGCCGCACGGCCTGCATTCCGAATTGATTGTAATGGGTCGTTAATCGCCATATTTATCCTCTAAATTTATTTTCGGCCTTTTTTGAAAAAAGTTGCTGAAGAATTTGCATGAAGAACTTGCGTCCTGGAAACGTCATCTTGTAATTTAGCATATCATTCCTGCAAAAGCAGGAATTCAGTTCTTTCAATACTGGATTCCCGCCTTCGCGGGAATAACCTCTTTTATGTCGACCTTGAAAAACGACACTTTTCGGTAACAGTACAAAGCGCTTGAGTTTCTCAATCGCTTCCTTTAGCTTCACACAAGTTGCGCCAAGAAAGATAATTCTGTGAAGAAAAAATCCACAAGCAAGAGTTCCAACGAAGAACAACGCTACACCAACATTATTCTCGAGCAGATGCGAGATCAGATTCAGATAGTTGCTGAAGGGCAGATTTCTCTGCGTGATGAACTCATGCATAAAATCGATACCAATTATCGCGAACTAAAAGCTGACAATGCCATAATACAGAAGGCGATTAAAGCTGTTCATGATGAATTAAAAAGCGACATTGGTGACATGCGATCTGACCTGAATGAAGTCAAAGAAGATGTAAAAATACTCAAGGAAGATGTGACAGTACTTAAGAGCGATGTTAAAGTCCTCAAAGAAGATATGAATACCGTCAAAACTGATATGAAAAATCTCTCAACAAAAATGGATCCCATTGTTGTGAAAATTGAAGAACATGATCAGGACATTGCGTTTCTCAAGTCTGCTTCTTAAAGATAAACCGTAAACGTCCAACTCATGCGAAGGACACCATCTTCGAGAAATTTCTCTGGAGGCATCGAAAAAGGGGAAGAAGCGCGAATGGTGCGCAGCGCTTCTTGATCATACGCAGGCATTCCCGAAGAGCGAAGCACAAAAAGTTCAGCCAACTCCCCTTTCTGGTCAACACTCACTCCCAGCACCACTTCCACCGAACCACGTGCAACTTGATTATTTAAAAAATCCTGACGAAGCGCTGGTTCAGGATTCCAAGTGGTTTTAAAAACACGTTTCAGTCGCACGAAATAATCGACGTCAGGATAACGAAGGACATTCAGATAGGTTTTTGCCCCAACGCGAAAATCCGGATAAAATTCCGCCTGCGGGGCTGACGCCCTTTCGTTTCGAGCAAACAATTTTGGGTTTACCTGAAAGAGCTGCGGTTTTTCATTCTTGGGCTGCGCCCTTTCATTTTTTTGTGAGGTCTCATCTCTCTCTTCCCCAGAATCAGTTTCTTTCTTTTGTCCTGTCGAAACTTGTTCCTGTTCAACTGAAGAATCGTACTGTCCAAGAAGCTGCGCATTTTCTGGACGACTTTCAATATCAGGTGGAGAAATATCAGCCAGACGATAGAGTTCTCCATCTTCTTTTAAGGGTAAGAGTTCCACCACTTTTTCTTCTGGAGCTGAATGCGTGTACATGAGAAAAGGTAAAAGGAGAAAAACGAAGAGATGAAAAAGAAGAGAGCCGAGAATATAAGGAACAATTCTCTCCTTTTTTTCTTCATCTCGATGAAACAGTTCTTTCAGAAGACTCAAGAAATGCATATGTTTTTAACCGTTTCCCCAAAAGATGCTCAACATAGCGCGTAAAGTAAAGGTGCACTTCTTTCGCTCCTTTGGTCACTTCACCGCTCCCTTTCACAAGTTCTCGCAGCACCTGTTGACCCTCCGCAGATAACGGAATTTTCTCTTGCGACATTGAAGAGCAGGGCAAACAGAGAAGTCCTGCTGTCTCGGTGGTAAAATGCCAGGTCAGTTCATGATCAAGAGAACGATGACACGTAAAACAACGATCGATCATCGGACTATAACCAGAAAGCGAAAGCCATTGATAGAGAAAGAGCAGCGAACGATCCTCGGTCGGTTCAGAAGCAATAAGCGATTCAATAAATTCTTGGAGGACGTCAAATTTTTGCGCTTCTGGTTGATGCTCTTGCAAAAACGCGAGAGATAATTCAAGCGCTTCGGAAAGAGCACAAATGCGGGGAAGCGATTTCGTAATGCTAAGCGTTGAAATGAGAATATCTGCTGATTCAAGATTTACCAGTGAAGCATTCGGCCGCTTGCGATAATGGAGATTCAATACAGAGCCAGGTTCAAGCGCAGCTCCAAAGCGAAGGAGCGATCGTTTGGACGATCGTGCAATCCCAGAAAGACGACCCGCATCGCGCGAAAAAAAAGTCACGATCTGATCCGCTTCACCATACGGAATGCGCCTGAGGATAATCGCCTGATCGGTTTGGAACATGGAGATACTATACTTATAGTACGAACTCATTTCAAAACATTTTAATTGTAACGGGTCCTGCCGCCTGCGGTGCTCCGGCCCTCCGCTAAAGACGGAGACCTCCCGGAACACGCTCCGGCGTCACCCGCATAATCATCAGTTTTGAAAATGAGTTCTACAAAAAGAGACAAAAATATCTCTTTTATTCAAAAATCGCAGTATCAGGGAAATCAGAGAGGGATTTGAAATCGCGATAGCGACGCTCAATATCCATCGCCGTCAACGTACGCATACGATCGAGACTGAAATCTTCCACTTGAAATGAAGCCATCACACTGCCGCAAATAGCAGCCCGACGAAGATGAGCTTCATCCAAAGCACTCTGCGACTTAGCAAGATATCCGATAAATCCACCTGCGAAACTATCTCCCGCTCCCGTCGGATCAACAATGTGCGCAAGAGGCATTCCAGGAGCAGAAAAGACAAAATCTTGTCCAAAGAGAAGCGCCCCGTGTTCGCCACGCTTTACCACAATCACTTTCGGTCCCCACCCCATCATCTGCGAAGCGGCTTTGGTGACATTTTTCTCGCCCGTTAACATTTTGGCTTCATTATCATTCACAAAAAGAATGTCGACCCGCTCAATCACTTTTTGAAGTTGATCGCGTGTACTGGTAATCCAAAAATTCATCGTGTCCATAGCGACGAGTTTTGGCGCCTTCACTTGTTCGAGAACACTCAATTGAAGTTCAGGATGGATATTGGCCAAAAAGACAAACGGAATGCTTCGATGTTGTTCAGTCAGTTGAGGACGAAAATATTCAAAGACACCAAGTCGTGTCTCAAGCGTTTCTGCATGATTGATGTCGTTTAAGTAATGACCGGTCCAATGGAAGGTCTTCCCTTCTGGAATCATTTGAAGACCAGAAATATCGATCCCTCGTTTTTGGAAAAAAGAGATATGACGTTCATCAAAATCGCCACCTACTACAGCAACGAGCGAAACCGGTGAAAAGAAGCTGGCCGAAGTAGAAAAGTGTGAAGCCGCTCCACCGAGCACGCGATCGCGTTTTCCAGATGGGGTTTCGAGATCATCATAAGCAACTGAACCGACAACAAGTATCGACATATATATTTCCTTTCTCTATAGTCATCCCCGTGAAAACGGGGATCTCAAGTGAACACATGAGATTCCCGCCTCCGCGGGAATGACATCTATTAACGGAGATACTTCCCAACAATCGGCGCCAAATCTTTTTTCGCTTTTGCTGGAATCACTTTCGGATCCGTCATGATGGCGTTCTTTAACGCAGACCGACAGGTGCATCCCTCACCTTCATCAAGTATTTTCAAGACATCCGCAATTGTTTTTTGTGCCTTTGAAACATTTTCTTGTAAACGTTTCACCACCATCTCAACGCTGACATCGCCATCTTCCACATGCCAACAATCATAATCCGTAGAGAGTGCAATCGTTGCGTAACAAATTTCCGCCTCACGAGCAAGCTTGGCTTCCTGATAATTCGTCATCCCAATGACACTCACTCCCCACGACCGATAAATATGCGACTCAGCGCGCGAAGAAAACATCGGGCCTTCAATACAGACATATGCCCCTCCATCATGCACGGCTGCGCCGATTCTTTTTCCCGATATGACGAGCCTCTGTTGAAGACGTTTACACACAGGATCAGCAAAGCTGACATGCGCTGCAATACCATCTTCGAAAAAAGTTTGATGACGCATTTTAGTTCGGTCGACAAACTGATCGACCATCACGAGATGCCCCGGATGAATCTCTTCTTTCATACTCCCCACAGCTGAAGCGGAAAGAATCTGCTGAACGCCAAGCACTTTGAGCGCAAAAATATTCGCACGATAATTAATCTGATGAGGGGGAATGCGATGACCGCGACCATGTCGCGGCAAAAATGCAACAGCACGACCATTCAACGTTCCAAGCATGATCGCATCAGACGGTTTTCCAAAAGGAGTTATCACTTCTCGCTCTTCGGTAATTTCAACTCCGTTCATCTGATACAGCCCACTGCCGCCGATGATACCGACTGGTGCTTTGTTCATGTTGCCTCCACTATGACCAAACTGATTCACATTTTCTCTCGGGGTACAGACGCTGCGGTTATGCTCCTCGCGTCTTCTGTTTCCATCGGCGCGATTTTTTAGATCGCATCGACGCGCCTCAGTCAAAGGCCCCCTCCGAGAAAATCTTCACCAGTTTGGTCTATCGTCTCAACTTTGCTGTGGCGAGCTGCCCACATGCTGCCAAAATGTCGCGACCGCCGCTGATGCGCACAGGAGCGGTAATGCCATGTTCTCGCAAATAATCGCTCCACCACTGATATGTTTCCATCGATGGCCGCTTATAATCACAACCCTCAAAAGGATTCATCGGAATCAGATTTACTTTGGCGAGAATTCCATCGAGCAATTTCACTAACCGCTCTGCATCTTCACGCTGATCATTCACTCCTGCAATGAGCACATACTCAAATGTAATCCGATGACGCGACGTTTCAGCATATTCGCGGCAAAATTGCATGATGTCCTCGATCGGATATTTTTTATTTATCGGCATGAGCTTATCGCGCAACTCATTTGTCGTTGCCGAAAGCGAAATCGCAATTTTCACATCATGACGTTTACAAAATTCTCTCAGTTGAGGAAGGAGTGCAGAGGTAGAAAGTGTAATTTTTGTTTTGCTGATCTTAAAACCCTGTGGATGAGTCATAAAATCGACTACATCCGCGACGACTTTCCAATTGGCAAGTGGCTCCCCCATCCCCATAAAGACAATATTGGTTACCGGCGCTGACGCCTTTTTCATCACCAAACGAAGTTGGCTTGTGATTTCACCGAGCGTTAAATTTCGAATGAGTCCCATCTTTCCAGTGCGACAAAAATCGCAGGCCATCCCGCAACCGACTTGGGATGAAAGACATGCGGTTAACGAGCCACGCACTTCAGAAGGGATCAGCACGCATTCAATCTTGGCGCCATCTTTCAACTCGCAGAGAAATTTTTGGGTTCCGTCACTGGCGGTTTGAACATCGACACATGTCAGCGCATCGAGGGTGAATCGTTCTTCTAAACGAAGACGGGTCTCTTTGGAGAGATTGCTCATATCATCAAAAGAATCGACGCGACGCTGATAGATCCATAAAAGGAGCTGAGAAGCTGTATACGGAGGAAGGTCCATTTGAACCACAAGCTCCGAAAGCTGCGGGATGGAGAGATCGGTGAGAAATGATTTCATAAAAGTGAGTTTCAACTATCTAATGAATTGATCCATGTCAAGTATTTGAATTTTAAGTTATTTTAAGCGTCAACATAAAAAATAATCTGTAATCTTAGGCCTTGTTTGCAAAGAGTGTCATCGCGAGCCCAAAGGGCGTGGCGATCTGACCGAAGGTCATCCTGAGGCAAAGACGAAGGATCTCCCGGAGATCCCTCGCTTCCGCTCGGGACGACACTTTGTGTCGGATTGCTTCGTCGCCCCCAAGATTCGTGGGGGCTTCTCGCAATGACATACAGGGGCTTTACAAACAGGTCTTAGGTCTCACGAGAAGAATCTGCGCAGCAGTGAACGCCGTCACCTGAAAGGAATCGATACAAGCTGGAGCCAATAAAGAATATCCAGCATCGAGCGTGAGGGTCTCCTCATTATTTTCGAGAAGCACTTGTCCCTGCAGAGCAACAACAGCGACACATGTTTTCTCTGTGCTCACCTCAAAGGACATCCCCTCTTGTGGAAGCCAGAGTGATTCAATTGAAAACGGATCTGCATCGAGAAGCATTTCGAAATAAGGCTGAGGTGGAAAATGAGCCTGTCGACGAAGACGAGAAACGAAATCTTTCCCGTAAGATTCATTCCAGTTCGTTTCCTCGAGCGCACGTTCAAGATGAAGCTCTCGTTTTGGCTCTCGATTCCAATCAAAATAACGAAACGTCGTTGCAGAACTTTGTTGAATTTCAGCAAGCAGAATTCCTCCCCCGATTGCATGGGGCGTATGCGGTTTTATACGATACGTTTCTCCAGGATGAACTTCGACAAAATGAACGGCTTGCCCCCCTTTCCCATTTTTTAATGCGGCGGCAACTTCTTGACGACTGAGCCCTTCCTTGAAGCCGAGATAAATACCGGCTCCAGGCTTCGCGTCCATAATATACCAAGCTTCCTCTTTTCCCCGTTCGCCCGGACGAGCGGTGATGTCAGAAGGATGAACTTGAAAGGAGAGAGGATGATTCGGAGCAGCATTTAAAAATTTTACGAGAAGAGGAAATTTCCCTTTCGTCGCGGCAGCAAGTTTTTTTCCTAAAATTTTTTCGGGAAATTCGGCAATAAGCTTTGAAAGCAAAACTTTTTGATCATTCCACATCATAAAACTCGGAAGGCTTGGATGCGTTGAAATCTCCCATGATTCCCCAATCTTTTGTCGGGGAATTTTCTTTAAATGAGAGATTTCCTCACCCCCCCAAGGCGTACGATCAGGCGAAGTAAAATTTTGAGACTCCAGTCGAAAAAAACGATGTGGAAAAACCGAAGACATAATCTTTTAAATAATCCTCGAAATTGTTCATCTCTATACTACAACTACTTTACTCGAAAGAATATTGCCATCACTCTTCAACAAAAAAAATTTTGAAACATCCCCCCCCCCTCCGACGAAAACGGAATTGAAAATCGGTGTTTCCCCTCTATTGCGCTCAGGTTTCCCCTTTTGAATCTAAGCCTTGGGTTTCATACAAGGGCCAGAACCTCCTATAGCCCACTTGATTTCTCAAGAAAAAATGATCTAAAGGCCTTAAGCATTATGAAAAGAGCATCAGCCGATCATCAGAAGGAACCTCTCCTCTCGACTGAAAAAATTCGAGCAGAAATTTTGCGACTTAAAAGGGACCGAAATGCTCTCTTTCTCGCCCACTATTACCAAGACTCGGAGATCCAGGATTTGGCTGATATTTTGGGAGATAGTCTTGCTCTGGCGCAGGCTGCGCAGAAAACTGATGCTGAAGTGATTCTTTTTTGCGGTGTTCATTTTATGGCAGAAACCGCAAAAATTTTGAATCCCGAAAAAATTGTCATTCTTCCTGATCTCAATGCAGGATGTTCACTTGCGGCCTCTTGCCCTGCTCCACTTCTGAAACAATGGAGAGAAGAGCATCCTGATTATAAAGTGATCTCCTATATTAATTGTTCCGCTGAAGTGAAGGCTCTCTCTGATGTGATCTGCACTTCAAGTAACGCGAAGAGAATTGTTGAATCATTTGGAAAGGAGCGCAAGCTCCTTTTTGCTCCAGATAAAAATTTAGGTGCTTGGTTGATAGATCAACTCGATCATCCGATGGAACTCTGGCCAGGGGCATGTCATGTCCATGAAGCGTTTCATGCAGAAAAAATTCTGGAAACAAAACTCACACATCCTGATGCTCTTTTTATCTGTCATCCCGAATGTGAGGCGCCTGTTCGTTTTCACGCCGATTTTATTGGTTCGACCAGTGCGCTTTTACGGTTTGTGATTGAATCCCCCAAAGAAAAATTTATCGTCGGAACAGAAGCTGGAATTATTCATCAGATGCAAAAGAGAGCCCCAGGAAAACAATTTATTCCTGCTCCTTTCACGTCTGATCGAAGCTGCAACTGCAATGAATGTCCGTATATGCGACTCAACACCCTTGAAAAAACTTATACAGCTCTTCGTGATCTTCAACCACGCATCGAAATGGATCCGGTACTTTTAGAAAAAGCACGCATTCCATTAGAAAGGATGTTGAGATTAAGTTAGAGCTTTCTCAAAATAAATATGTTGAAAAAGTCTCTCGGAGGCGACCTCTCACTACGTCAAAAATACTCACACGCCGGATTTTTGCCTGCGCTTCAGCCTGCTGTGCATTGAGGCTTCGTTTCCAGCGTCTGAAGACGCCGCTCGAGGCTCACCTCCTGCGGCCTTTTTCAACGTGCAAATAATTTTATGAAAAAATCTCATCTTATCAGCATCGCCCCGATGATGGACTGGACCGATCGGCATTATCGCTACTTCATGCGACAGATCACGAAGCGCACATTGCTCTATACGCCGATGATCACCACGCAGGCGATTCTTCATGGCGATCGCAAAAGACTGCTCGATTATTCTCCGATCGAACATCCGCTCGCACTGCAACTGGGCGGCGACAATCCTCGCGATCTTGCGGCATCTGCTCGCATTGCAGAAGAATGGGGATATGACGAAGTGAATTTAAATGTCGGATGTCCGAGTGATCGTGTGCAGGAGGGAAATTTTGGTGCGTGCCTTATGGCGAAACCAGAGCATGTGGTTGAATGTATCGGGGCGATGAAAGCAGCGGTGCAGATTCCGGTAACGATCAAACATCGCATCGGCATTGATGACATGGATAGCTACGAACACATGGCTCAATTTGTACGTATTGTTTCAGAAGCAAACTGTGACGTATTTATCATTCATGCTCGCAAAGCCTGGCTTCAGGGGCTAAGTCCCAAAGAAAATAGAACCGTTCCTCCTCTTCGTTACGATGAAATTTATCAAGTCAAAAAAGAGTTTCCTCATTTGAGCGTTGTCCTCAACGGAGGGGTTCGATCACTCGAAGAGATGCAAAAACATCTTCGAAGTGTAGATGGAGTGATGATCGGTCGAGCTGCGTATGAGGATCCCTATCTTTTCGCAGATGTCGACGAGCGTTTTTTTGGCGAAAAAAAGAAATGCCCCTCTCGAAAAGAGATCCTCCAGAGAATGCTTCCTTATATTGAAGAGAATGTGACGCAACATGGGCTTAGCATGAAGACTATGACACGGCACATGCTGGGCCTCTTTCACGGAGTACCTGGAGCGAGGACGTATCGACGCCTTTTATCAGATGGAACTCCTTCGCTAGACCAACTCAAATTCCTTCAACTTGCTGTAGAGCGTGGTACGCCCCACATCGAGTAATCGAGCTGCTTTGGATTTATCGCCACCAGTCGTTGTCAGCACATGTTCAATGTAAAGCCGTTCAGCTCTGAATGTATAGTCTTTCAATGTTGTCATGGTCTGGTCCATGGTTGGCAACTTCGCCTGAGCGCGATGATCATACTGTTCACCCACTCCATTAAATGCCCAGACCGGAAGATGTTCGAATTCTACTGTTTCGGTCGGCGTGAGAATAATGAGACTCTGCACCACATTTTCGAGCTCACGCACATTCCCTGGCCAACGATATTCAAGCAAACGATCGAGCGCTTTGGGAGCAATATATTTTAATTTCCCTTTTGCATGTTTTTTCAAAAAATGTTCCACAAGCAGAGGAATATCTTCTTTGCGATCACGAAGAGGGGGAATGATAAATTGAATCACCCGAAGGCGATGATAGAGATCCATACGAAATTCCCCTCGTGCCACTTTTTCTTCAAGACTATCATTGGTGGCAGAGATGACCCGGAAATTCACTTTAATCGTCGCGTCTCCTCCGAGACGAGCAAATTCTCTTTCTTGAAGCACACGAAGAAGTTTTGCTTGAAGATCAAGTTTTAAGGATCCAATTTCGTCGAGAAAAATATCTCCTCCGTCGGCAAGTTCAAAACGTCCGATGCGGCGCGAAAGCGCACCCGTATAGGATCCTCTTTCGGCCCCAAAAAGTTCTGCTTCAATGAGATTGTCGGGAATAGCAGCGCAATTCACCGCAATAAAAGGACGTCGAAGATCCTTTTCATTTCGATGAATAATACGAGCGACCAATTCTTTTCCGGTCCCTGACTCTCCGGTAATTAAAACATTCGCTTGGTGACCGCAGAGTTGTTCTGCTTGATGAAGCATCTGACGAAAGGGTTTATGCCTTGTTACAAGCGTTGAAGAAAGATTTTTTGGGTTTTGCGATTCAATAAGAGCTTCATAACGCTCTTGAGTTTTGTAGTTTTTCTTTACGACTTCTAAAACTGCTTGAAGTTTTTTCAAATCAAAAGGTTTGCTTAAAAAGTCGAGTGCCCCTTCTCGAATAGCATCAACGACAATATTCAAATCCCGTTCCCCGGAAAGCATAATGACATTCACTTCAGGATGCAGAGATTTAATTTTTTTCAAGATATCGATTCCATTTTCTCTCCCCAAACTGACATCAAGAAGAATGAAATCGAGATTTTCTGTTCCCAGAATTTTTAAAGCATCGGCAAGTGTATTGGCTGTAAAAATTTCAAAAAGATGACCAGCCTGAGAACGAATGGAAAGTAAAACATTGGAATCATCATCAACACACAAAAGTCGTTGCATCATTTTTCCTCCTCTTTAACTCTATGGATAAAGCAAAGATCATACCAAGGTTGAGATTCTAAAAGTTTGTTGTTTTTTGCAGGATTAGAGATGAAGAGCAAATGCTTTTCGGAATATAGAACACTTTTTGTTCTTTTTTCAGGAAAAGTGTCTTAATTTCAGTACACATAAAAGATCATTAAATTCAGTATTTTGCTCTGAAGAAGAAATGTAAAAAATGAAGTTTTTCAAATATGAGTATTTTATCAGGGTTTGGCATTGCTCTCTGAATGATCTTTCGCTACTAAACTTTATTACGTCTTCCACATAAGCGTCCGAGTGGAGACATGGATGGGAGCCATGCCGACACATCGCAGCAAAAAGGTGTCCCCAAAAAAGCCCTCTACGGCTTCCATAAAATCATCTCACGAAAGTGTTCCCTCTTTTCTCATTTCAACTCAAAGTAATACCGCTGCTATTGTCACCACAGAACAAGGCTTTGTTTTTTCCTATTGGGATATCGACCATACCACCCTTCAAAAAGCGATTGAACAACTCGGACCATCATCCAAACTTCTTCTCCGTTTTTACGATATCTCACAAACGACTGATCTTACAAAAGCTCCTAAATGGGATCTTGAAATTTATGATCGAAATGGAAATTGGTATTTGAAACTGGACAATCTCAATCAGCGTCTCTGCTTTGATGTTGGCATTAAAAATCGAGACGACCAATTTCGTTCCCTCATCCGCTCAAATGTCATGTCACTGAAAAAAAACCATTTAATGTCAGATCCAAAATTTACCCAAAGCACTGACCCGACGTTTGCCAGAGAAATTTCTCCGAAACGCCTTTTTGGTCCTTATTTCTATGAACTTTTTGAACAGGGACGCCTTCATGAAATCGTAAATTCGAGTTTAGAAGCTATTTTTCATGATATGAAATCGATTCTAAAACAGGCGGGCCTTGCGTTTTAGTCTATCCCCTTGTTTTCAAAAAATAATTTGTCACATCACTCTAAATCCAGTAAAATACAAAAACTATGGGGCAGCTTCATTCTTTTCCTTCCATGCCAGGCGCTGGCACTCTTGTTGGAGGAAAATATCTTTTACTTCAGAAACTTTCCGAAGGTGGGAGTGGCGTTGTCTGGAATGCAAAAGATCCTGACGGAAAACTGGTTGCTCTCAAATTTCTGAAATGGTCGCCACTGAAATCAAAACAAGATACCGCAAACCATTTCAAACGTGAATTCGGTATTTTGAAAAGTCTTTCGCACCCACATATTGGTAATATTTATGACTTCGGAATAGATAATGACTCAGCACTTTATTTTTTCACCACAGAACTTTTTACCAATGGAGATTTGAGAAAATTAAAAGATGCTCCTATCGCGAGCATTGAGCGTGCTCTTCTTCAAACTCTGCGTGCACTTGAATATCTTCGTAATCAAGGTCTTCTCCATCTCGATCTGAAGCCACAAAATATTTTGGTAAGAAAACTTGGGAAAAATCCCGATGTTGCTCTTATCGACTTTGGTCTTGCCACGTTTCGTCCTTCTGATCGTCCCGGAGGGACCCCCAATTACATGCCACCGGAAGTCATTGTGAGACGACTTCCCGACGTCTCCCCACAAAAGTTTTGGCCTGCACCCGATCATCGAAGCGATCTTTATTCTCTCGGAATCACCTTTTATTATCTTCTGACAGGGGTTCTCCCTTTTCAGCAAAAAACAGAGATCGGAGCGATTGATTCCAAAGCGACGATGCGAGCACATTTTAACGTGACTCCTCCTCCCCCTTCTCAAATTCGTCCCGAAATTCCAGCGTATCTTGATCGCATTATTTTGAAACTGATGGCGCATCATCCGGATGATCGATATCCAACCGCCTCCGTTGCCGCACAAGCAATTCAATTTCGAAGTCCCCGCCGTCATTCACCTGAAACACGCGAAACACTTCTTGCGTATCTCCCTAAAGAAGGAAAGTTGATCGGAAGACACGCTGAGCAAACACTTGCAGACAATCTTCTCTCCTCAGTTGCTGAAGGGAAACCGCATGCTCCTCCTCTCCTCATTATTCTCGGAAAACATGGGACGGGGAAAAGTCGTTTTCTCTCTTCACTCAAACCCCATGCCCAACAACTGGAGATGGAAGTAACACTGCTCAATGCTGCGGATGAACATCACGTGTCCCACATTGATCACCTTCTCGAATCGACAGAAAAAACATGCACTCACACGCTTCTCTTGGATCACCTTGAAGCGCTTTTTACATCTGAAACTGCGACGAATCCTTTGCGAGAAGGGCTTCATCATTTGATCCGCCATCTTCAGCTGCAACAACGCATTGCGGATAAAGAAGGAAAACGTTATTTTTTAGCATTAACGCTCAACCCAGAAATAATTTCGTGGGATGAGATACGCCGAACATTTGAACTCCATGAATCTCAATATACACTGTTAGACTTGAAAAATTTCACTCATGAAGAAATGACTGAATACCTCAAAACACTGCTAGGAGAAATTCCTGATCCCCGCATCATTGAATCTCTTCGAGATGTTACTGAAGGGAATCCTCTATTTGTCACTGAACATCTTGAGCAAATGATTTCCCAAGGGAAACTCTTTACCCTTGCCGGACGACCCGATGCTGAAACGCTCAACATGCTTGATCTCAACTTCAAACATGCGGGACCTTCACCGTCGCTCAAAGAATCTCTTTTACAAAAAATCCGGGAACTTCCTGAAGAAGCACAGAAGATTGCAGAACTGCTTGCGTGTTTTCATCGCCCCGCAGCACTTGACGAACTGGAAGCTTGCGCGCCTTTCATGAATGCAGGACGTCTCTTTTTAAAACTTGTTGAAAAAGGATTTGTAACACGAAATCGCGAGGCAAAATATTTTTTTTCCAATAGCATGACTGGACGCATTCTTGAAGATGCTCTCCCACGTCCTCAAAAAGCCGAATTGCATGACGTTATTGCTTCCTTTCTCAAAAAACAAAAAGCATCTTCCCATGAATTGGATATTCATTTAGCTCACGCTTCACGGTGGGAAGAACGTCTCAACGCGCTCCACCGTCTCGTGGATCGGGCGCTCGAACACAACGATTCCTTCATGGCAATTGAACATCTGCAAACCATTCTACGCGAACTTCCTCAACCAGCATGGAAAGCTGAAGCGCGAACGCTTATTCTTTTAGGGCAAACGTATCTCCGCTCAAATCAGCGACAAAAAGCATTGGAAACATTTCAACGTCTTCATGAAATCAAAGCTCCACCACCATTGAAACAAGAATTCCGCATTCGTTCCTACGAACACATCGGTCTTCTCTATTTGAATGCGCTTGATCTTTCAAAAGCACAAAAAATGTTTGAAGAGGCTTTAGAACTTCTGGAAAACGACGAAAAACATTTGATCTGGAAAGTGCGCCTTCAAAATTGTCTTGCCGCTGTAAGTCTTCGAAAAGGAAACGCAACCGAAGCAAAAGAAAGATATGAACAAACACTTCACTTTGCGGATCGTGAATTCACAAAACGAGAACGTGGAGCCATTCACAATAGTGAACTGGGGCAAGCCCTGCTCGCCTCTGGAAATGCAAAAGAGGCCATTCCTCTTCTGAAGAAAGAACTTGAGAATGCACAATCGGTTCATCATGTGGAACGAATGGCAAACCGTCATTATTTGCTGGGAGCCGCGTATCGAGATCGTTCCGTAAAGAAAATAAAAAAAGCGACTGACCATTATTTTAAAGGATTAGAGCTCGCAAAATCTCATCATCTTCTCGATCTGCAAGTACGTATTCACAATGAACTTGGAAATGTTTCCGCTGAACGAACAGATTATACAAATGCGGGAGTGCATTACCGTACAGCTCTCCAACTGGCACAACAAATCGAAAGTGAAACGGTCAGTGTTGAACTTATGGTCAATTTGGGATTTACGCTCAGCCATTTGGGACAAGTTGCTGAGGCGGTTGAATATTTAGAAGCAGCACTCGATTTTGCTCATGGACCGAAAGGAGCTGCTTCTGGTTTCATCCGACAAAAGCGGATTGAAATATTGATTACGCTTGGTGATTCTCTTTATCGTTTAGCAGAGTTTGAACGAGCTGAAAATTATCTTCAACAAGCTCTCTCTCTTCTTCCAGAAAAAGAGATCGATATTGGATTACAGTACAGTTTGTACGGAACGCTTTCTGAAGTCTATCTTGCTCAAGCGAAACGACATGAGGCTCATGAACTTCTTCCTTCTCTTCGCAGTCTTGTCAAAAAACTTCCTCAAGCTCGCGATCATTACCGCTATTTGGCGAAACAACTTCTCCCTTTAGAAGAACCATCAGATCAAAGTCTTGCCTAGTAGAGTCTCAAACTTAAATAGACCTCTTGCGTAACCCTGGGTGACACTCGTTGTCATTGCGAGCCCGAAGGGCGTGGCAATCTCCTCTGTTTACTCGGGAGATCGCCACGCTTCGCTCGCGATGACATCCAAGTGTATCTCTTTGAAAACAAAAACTTTATAGGCTGGATTCTATTGAGGTTATGCAAGAAGTCTAATGAGCATGCTCATTGCGTTCATGGTGAGCCTGTCGAACCATGAACAGTTCATCCTTCGACAAGCTCAGGATGAGCATCACTAAAAAATCAATTCATCTCCACGAGCATCGATCTTGACCGTCATTCCCTCTTTTATTTTCCCTTCGAGGATTTTATTCGAAAGTGGATCTTGTACATATTTCTGCAATGCCCGCTTCAAGGGTCGCGCACCATACACCGGATCCCAACCGTGCTTCGCAAGAAGGGCTGTCGCCCTTTCTGTGAGGTGAAGTGAAATTTTTCTTTCTGCGAGCAAAGTTTCAAGTCGTTGTAGTTGAATCTCGACAATATGCATGAGATGTTTTTCGTCCAGTGAATGAAAAACAATCACATCGTCGATACGATTCAAAAACTCAGGTCGAAAATGTTGCTTCAGTTCTGCTAACTCTCTCTCACGAACCTCTTCTTCGTTTTCACTCTTTGACGTCATATGTCGACTTCCAACATTTGAAGTCAGGATCAAAATCGTATTCGTGAAGTTCACAGTTCTCCCTTGTCCATCCGTAAGTCTTCCATCATCGAGAACTTGAAGCAGAATATTAAAAACATCGGGATGCGCTTTTTCAATTTCATCGATAAGAATAACCGCATACGGACGACGACGGATGGCTTCGGTGAGATATCCCCCCTCTTCATAACCGACATATCCCGGCGGAGCACCGATAAGACGCGCAACCGAGTGCTTCTCCATAAACTCACTCATATCGAGTCGCACCATGGCGTGCTCATCATCAAACAAAAATTCCGCCACGGCTTTCGCCGTTTCCGTTTTTCCAACGCCTGTAGGACCAAGAAAAATGAATGAACCAATGGGCCTATTCGAATCTTGCAGCCCTGCACGTGATCTACGTACCGCATTTGCGACTTTGGCGAGTGCCTCCTCTTGTCCCACGACTCGTGCACGAAGCCTCTCTTCCATATGTAAAAGCTTCTGCATCTCTCCTTCGAGCATGCGGGAAATCGGAATTCCGGTCCATTTCGCCACGATCGCAGCAATGTCATCAGCGGTGACATCTTCCGTGAGCATCTTTTTATCTTTTTGAAAAATTTCCAATTTTTTCTGAAGTGATTCAAACTTCTTTTGAAGTTCAAGAATAATTCCATATTTGAGTTCAGCAGCGGTCTGAAGATCTCCCTCTCGCTCAGCTCGTTCTTGATCGAGTTTTGCTTTCTCAATTTCTTCTTTGACTTTACGAATCGAAGTAATGATCTCTTTCTCTTGTTTCCAGTGGGCTTTTAACCCCTTCGATTTTTCTTTTATGTCAGCTATTTCTCGCTCCAATTTTTGAAGTCGTTCTTTACTGGCAGCATCATTTTCTTTTGCAAGAGCAGTTCGTTCGATTTCACGCTGCATAATCGCACGTTCGATTTCATCGATTTCAACCGGCATCGACTCAATTTCAATGCGAAGCTTCGAAGCTGCTTCATCGATCAGATCAATGGCTTTATCAGGAAGAAAACGATCGGCAATATATCGGTGAGAAAGTGTCGCCGCGGCGATAATCGCTGCATCTTGAATTCGAACACCGTGATGAACTTCATATTTTTCCTTCAAACCTCGCAAAATAGAAATAGTGTCTTCAACCGAAGGCTCACCGACATAGACTTGCTGGAAACGCCGCTCGAGCGCTGCATCTTTTTCGATATGCTTTCGATATTCGTTGAGCGTTGTCGCGCCCACACAACGCAGTTCTCCTCGTGCAAGAGCAGGTTTCAGCATATTCGACGCATCAATCGCTCCTTCGGCTCCTCCAGCCCCCACGAGTGTATGCAACTCATCGATGAAAAGAATAACTTGTCCTTCTGAAGCCGTGACTTCCTTCAGCACCGCTTTGAGTCGATCCTCAAACTCTCCGCGATATTTAGCTCCTGCAACAAGTGACGCAAGATCAAGGGTGATTAATTGTTTCTCTTTCAGCGTTTCAGGGATGTCCCCCTTGACAATGCGCTGAGCAAGTCCTTCGACAATAGCGGTCTTTCCAACGCCCGGCTCACCGATCAAAACTGGATTATTTTTTGTTCGCCGAGAGAGGACATGAATCACACGACGAATTTCATCGTCGCGGCCGATAACCGGATCGAGCTTTCCTTTGCGAGCAAGTTCGGTCAGATCACGTCCATATTTTTTGAGGGCCTGATATTTTGCTTCAGGATCTTGATCCATCACTCGATGTGGACCTCGAACTTCTGCGAGAACTTTCAGAATAGTTGTAGGAGTAGCTCCATATCTCTGAAGGAGCGCAGCTGCTTTGCATTCTTTGATCGCTACTATTCCCAAAAGGAGATGTTCGGTAGAAACAAATTCATCTTTCAGTTTTTCCGCTTCTTGAAAGGCTTGTTCAAAAACTTGATTCAACGAACGTGATAAAGAGACTTGTCCTGTGGTGGCTCCTGTCACCTGAGGAAGATTTTGGAGGACATCTGACAATTCCTCTTCAAGACGAGCCATGTTGATCCCAATTTTTTTCAATATTGCAGGAACAAGTCCCTCTTCCTGCTGAAGAAGGGAGAGAAAAAGGTGTTCGGGAGTTAACTCCTGTTGATTTTGTTTTCCCGCAATTTCCTGAGCTTTTTGAAAAGCTTCCTGGGCCTTGAGTGTCAATCGGTCAAATCGCATGCTTTCTCCTTGAGTTGCCCTTTATATGTGGTAGAGACGCTGAAAGATCAAGAAGGCACAAAATGGCTCATCCGTCAGCGTGTGAAAGCTTAGGTCGATAAGACGAAGTTGAGGGAATAATTTTTGATGAAAAACGATTTTTTTAAAAAAAAATGAAGAAATTATTTCTTTCTAAACCATTTGAAAACTAAAGGAAATCTAACAAACTTCTCTGAAGGACTTAAATTAAAGCAACAATTCCTATTTTCAATCGATAATACGTATTGAACGGGGGAAAGTTTTTGTTTTCAAAGAGATACACTTTGATGTCATCGCGAGCGAAGCGTGGCGATCTCCCGAGTAAACAGAGGAGATTGCCACGCCCTTCGGGCTCGCAATGACAACGAGTGTCACCCAGGGTTACGCAGGAGGTCTAATGGCTAATCAAAATAATGGAGCAATTTCACCCGCCAAATGTGTCCAACAACGAGGAACACCTTATCCCAACCTTGCCGGTGAAAATATAGAAGACGAAAAGATAAAAATGACTCAAGCTATTTACGAAACTGCAAAAGTTGTCAGGGATTGTTATTTGGACTCAGCAGATCAGGATCAAGCCTTCGCTAATTATGGAGAGAAAGCCATTCGTCATTTTCAAAACACTAAACTATGGGCCCAACTAACAGCCGCTGAACAATTTTCAATTATTGATGAGATAGACTCTCGATTTGATGCAACGGATATTAACTGTCCTCCACAAGATACAATGTGTAATGTTAGTGTCGCCATACGAGATGGACTTGCTGATGCCGCGTTTCTAGTTGGAACCGCTGTCGTACTAATAGTAGCAGTTCTTGCAATTCATGATGATGTTTTTTCACTTACAATGGCTTTCAATAAAAACGCAATTGATCCCGAAACACCGAGGCTCGATTGAAATTTTTGTCTTTGGATAGATTAAGAATACGTAGCAATTTAAGCATTTTAATCTCCCTTTACACCTTTTTTCGCACTTGATAGCAATCTCTCCTATTCACAACCAAGGAGAGAACATGAAAAAAATTTATCTTTTAATTACTCTTTTTCTTGTCGGATATGTTCAACATTCTTTCGCGGCAATAACATCAACATTCAATCAAGTAAGTCGCACTGACTTCAATCGCATTTCAGCGGAGCTTTCGCTTCCACTTTTTTGGAGTGAGGATCGCGATCACAACAATGCCATCTCTCCTGATGAAGTTGCTGTTCTTTGGGGAATCACCTCAACAACGCAAAATATGTGGATTGTAGGGACAAACAAATTCTCACCCGAGTTCCTCAATGCCTATCAGCGAATTGTCGATGTGCATCAACATGGACATGCATTTACGGCTCTTCCACGAAAAGAGGTCAAACGTCGAAATACAGTCTTAAAAGAGCTAGCGCAAAGCAGACCGACACTTGTAGCAACGAATTTGACGAATACGACATCGGAAGATCAAGCCATCGTAAAACACATTCTCGAAGCAGCCAAAACCATCGAAAAACTTTATGCCATGCAACAAGGTGTGGATGGACTCGCACATCAAATTCCGGAAGATGATACGATGAGCCATACGCTCTTTTATCGAAATCAAACTCCGTGGTGTGTAGCATCGCAAACAGAATCTGATAAAAACTGTAATGCTCTTCCCACAAAACCCAAAAAGATTTCTGGGCTCTATCCAAAAGAGATTCAAAAGAAAAAAACATTCTGTGAAACACTCGAGAAAAATCCTGACAACGCTAAACTTCTACATCAATTCGCTGTCGTCAAGAATGGTGGAGGTTCTCTCACCTCTATCCCCTATCATCAAGCCTATGCTCGTGAAATGCAGGACGTAAGTATATCTCTGCAAAAGGCAGCTCAGGCCATTACCAGTAAAACAGAGCAACCGTTCAAGCATTATCTTCTCGCAGCTTCCCAAGCGTTTCTTGACGATAGCTGGGAGCAAGCAGACGAAGCGTGGGCAAAAATGAATGCTGAAAATTCGAAGTGGTATCTCCGCATTGCTCCCGATGAGGTCTACTTTGAGCCGTGCAGTCGTAAAGCCGGATTTCATGTCAGTTTTGCGCGCATCAACCAAGCATCGCTGCAGTGGCAACGGAAACTCGATCCTCTGAAACAAGAGATGGAACAGGAATTCGCAGAACGTGCCGGCGAGCCTTACACAGTACGAAAGGTCTCTTTTCATCTTCCTGACTTCATTGATATCGTTGTGAATGCCGGAGATGCCAGAAGCCCTCAAGGAGCAACAGTTGGCCAGAGTCTGCCCAACTGGGGTCCTGTCGCAAATGAAGGGCGAGGACGTACTGTTGTCATGTCCAATCTTTACACTGATGCGGACAGCATAAAAAGTAAACGCGATCGGGCAGAATCGCTTTTCTGCGCAGCATCTATGGAAAGTTTTCGTGATGATGAAACGTTATCGCTCATGAAAACAATTCTGCATGAAGCTTCTCACAATCTTGGTCCTTCCCATGAATATCGCGCGTATGGAAAAACAGACGACGAAGCCTTTGGAGGACCACTTGCGAGCATGCTTGAAGAACTGAAAGCCGAAACGGGTGGACTCTATTTCGTCGATTGGCTCCGAAAGAGAAATATCATCTCGGAAAAAGAGGCACATCAATCCTATAATGATAGTGTCCAATGGATGTTTAGACAGCTTTCGCGCGAAATGTATACCTCGAGCGGAAAACCGCGTCCTTATACGCAGCTCGCCGCAATCCAATTTGGACATTTGCTTAAAAACAACGCTCTCACCTGGAACTCTGAAACGCTGGCAGCAAACGGGAAAGATAAAGGCTGTCTTGAATTACATCTGGACCAATTCCCAGAGGCTGTTCATACGCTCATGGAAACGGTTGCGGGAATCAAAGGTCGTGGAGATAAAGATGGCGCCAAAGCTTTGCAAACAGCATTTGTCGACAACCAAGGTTCGACCAAAAAGATTTATGCTGTCATCAAGGAACGAAATCAGCGAACACCGAAAACAAGCTTTGTGTATGCGGTGAAGTATTAGGGAAATATTTTATCATAATGATTACCTCTTTTTTTAAAACAGGACGAAATGATTCTTGCCCTTGCGGCAGTGGAAAAAAATTCAAGAAGTGTTGCCTCTCAAAACAGGAAAACATTTATCGACAGGCACTTCCGCCACTCCGAAAGCTTTCAAAGAATCTCGATATTCCACTTCTCAAACGTGGTCAGCATCTCTATGGTCCAGATTTTCTTCAAAGCGCATGGCTTGATTTTTGGATGGAGGATGATCCCCCTGAGTTTGATTTTTCAGAAATTGCCCAGTGGTTTATGCCTTGGGTCTTTTATCACTGGATTCCTTCACCTGAAACTCTTGAAGAAGTCGGTCCTTCTCAAGAGCTGAACGGGCCGATTGCCGCTGATTATTTGGAAAAAGAAGGAAAGCGTCTTGATGCAGCCTCCCGCGAATTGATCATCACAACGCTTGCGCAGCCTTTTAGCCTTTGGGAGGTTCAGCGAGTTGAACCTGGGGTCGGAGTGGAAGTAAAAGATTTGCTCCTTCCCGACCGTACATTTTTTGTGCGCGAAGTTCGCGGGTCCGAAGGTCAATGTCGTTGGAACACCATGTTTGCAAAAGTAGTGACCTATCAGGATGAATCGATCTTTGAAGGATCACTGATTCCCGTTTTTCCGCCTATAGAGACTGAGAAGATCGTGAAACTCATGAAAAGGATTCTCAAAGAAATCACAGGAAAAAAGTCACAATGGAATACAGAAGATCTTTGTGACGCGTCGTGGATCATGATGCGAGCATATCTCGTGTATGCAGAAGAGAAATGGAATACTTTTGAAATGCCAAAAATGCGAAACACAGACGGAGAAGATTTTGTTCTCTGCAAACTTTTTTATCGATTTGATCCCCGCCAGAAAGAAAAGCTTCAAACAGCAATTTTAAATCTTCAGGGAATTTTTGATCCTGAGGACGAGGTTGACGAGGAAGGAAAGGAATGTATCACTTTTACCTGGATTCGGAAGGGTAACAAGGTCCACAAACATTGGGAAAATACAATTCTTGGAACAGTATCGCTTTATCTCAAGACCTTGCTGCTTGAAACAAACTCTCGTGAACGAGTAAAGCGACTACGAATGCTTCTTGAAAAAGAGTGCGGCGAATTGATTGAGTTTCAATATGATTCTTATCTTGAAGCAGACTCAGAGGTTATGAAAGCAAAGTTGCAAAGGATGTCGCTCACATCAGAAAATTCAAAAATACAAGGCGGCAACGATATCCCTCCAAAAATCAAACAACAGATCATTCGTAAGCATCTCGAAAAACACTATGAACAGTGGCCTGATACACCTTTGCCTGCGCTTCAGGGAAAAACACCGCGGGAGGCTGTGAACAGTCGATCAGGGAAAAAAGAAGTCGAATCGATTGTCAAGATGATGGAAAACAGAAGCGGAGATGAAGAGAATGACTTGTTTTATGATTTTAACAAGCTCAGAAGAACACTCGGTTTGCAAGAGGTTGAGTAAAGTTTGAAACGAAAATAAAAACCCCACCGATCACGCTCATCTTGCCGAAGCTTTTGCGTAGGCTGATTACGAGTGAGAAGTGGGGCACTGCGCTCTTCGCTACGCCATAGTCCAGCAGAGCAGGACGAAGGCGAGCAGGCTGATCGATCTGGACTCCCTTCAGAAATAAAATTGTCATTGCGAGGAACGCCGTGACGAAGCAATCTCCCGAGCATCATGAAGAAAATGTATGTCGTTGAAGCATCTTACGTGATCACTGGAGATTCTTCGCTTCGCTCAGAATGACAAACATTCAAACATACAGACCTCTACTGATATTCCTGCCACGATTTGATGGTGAGATCAGAAAGTTCTTTGCGGGAGATGGCCTCGACAAAGCGCTTGGCGAGCTGAAGATTGGTAATAAGAGGAATACCGAAATCTGCAGCAGCGCGACGGACGTGATAGCCATTGGAAAGTTCTTCACGGTGAAAACTTTTGGGAATATTGACGACAAGATCGACTTTTCCCTGCGCAACCACATCGATCGCCTGAGGTTGTTTTTTTTCAGATGGCCAATAAACTGCTTCCACCGTGAGTCCATGCTCCCGATAAAATGCCGCTGTTCCCGATGTCGCAAAGAGGTGAATCCCTCGCTCTTGTAACTCCTTCACCGCAGGTATGAAATCTGTTTTCTGCTCAAGAGAACCGGTTGAAAGTAAAATTCCTTTGATCGGAAGTCGATACCCCACCGAGAGAAGTGATTTCAGAAACGCTTCTTCAAAATCATCTCCGAGACACCCGACTTCTCCGGTTGATGCCATCTCGACTGAGAGTATCGGATCAGCGCCAGAGAGACGCGTAAAGGAAAAGTGTGGCGCTTTCACACCAACATATTCCAGATTAAACGGCTTGAGACGAAATGAAGGGAGTGGCTTCTCCATCATAATATGAACTGCAAGATCGATGAGATTGGTACCACAGACTTTGGAGACAAACGGAAAACTTCTCGAAGCGCGAAGATTACATTCGATCACACTCACTTCATTTTCTTTTGCAAGAAACTGAATATTAAAGGGACCATTGATCTCTAATGCTTCCGCGATGCGAGAGGCAATGCTTTTAATTTTTCGAGCCGTTTCGAGATACATGCGCTGTGGCGGAACCACCATGGTCGCATCGCCAGAGTGAACACCAGCATTTTCCACATGCTCAGAGATCACATACGCAATGAGTTTTCCTTTTGCTGCCACCGCATCGATTTCAAGTTCTTTCGCTCCAAGGATAAATTGACTGACCACCACCGGATGTTCGGGTGAAACATCAGCTGCTTTTTCGAGAAACGTCACAAGCTCTGTATCGCTTGTGGCCACAGCCATCGCAGCACCCGAAAGAACATACGAAGGACGAACTAAAATCGGATATCCTAATTCCTGTGCAAACTTCTTGGCTCCTTCAAGAGAAGTGACTTCGTTCCAAGCAGGTTGGACAATATCAAGTTCATCCAACAGCGCGGAAAATTTGTGTCGATTTTCAGCGCGATCAATCGAAGCTGCGCTTGTTCCAAGAATATTCACTCCCGCTTTCGACAATTTAAGGGCAAGATTATTCGCCACCTGTCCTCCGGTGGCAACAATAATACCCAAAGGCTTTTCCCGTTCATAAAGATCGAGAACAGTTTCAAACGTGAGTTCATCAAAATAGAGGCGATCGCAAACATCGTAATCAGTAGAAACTGTTTCAGGATTACAGTTCACCATGATCGTTTCAAATCCGAGCTTACGAAGTGACTGCACCGCATTGACACTGCACCAATCAAATTCAACAGAACTTCCGATACGGTAGGCGCCAGAGCCGAGCACCATCACACTTTGACGGGATGGAAAAGAAACATCATCTTCGACACCATTATAGGTCGTATAGAGATAATTGGTTTTTGCAGGATATTCTGCGGCAAGAGTATCGATCTGCTTTACCGACGAATGAATTTTTTCTTTTTGACGAAAGAGACGAATGTCTCCTTCTGATTGCTTTGTTATGCGTGCAATCTGTCGATCTGAAAATCCGTATTGCTTTGCCTCGCGTAATAATTCCTTTGTCATTCCCGCGAAGGCGGGAATCTCATGAGATCCCTGCTTTCGCAGGGATGACAATCTTTTTTCAATTACAGCAATATTCGCAAGTTTACTTAAAAACCAAGGATCGATATGAGAGAGTTCATACAAGCGATCAATGCTCATCCCTTCTTGAAGCCCCTGATAGAGCGCAAAAATTCGTTCATCTGTCGGTGTTTTGATGCTCTCCGTAAGCGAGGCTGAACTGTTCTTAAATCCGACAAGACCATCCACTCCAATTTCACACATTCGAAGTCCCTTCTGAAGAGCTTCTTCGAATTTGCGGCCGATCGCCATCACTTCGCCGACCGATTTCATTCCAGAACCAATTTGCTTTGAAACAAAACGAAATTTTTTCAAATCCCATCGTGGAATTTTGACCACGACATAATCCAGCGCAGGTTCAAAACATGCCGTCGTCGTTCCGGTTACAGAATTTTTCACTTCAAGAAGTGATTTTCCAAGCGCGAGCTTCGCTGCCACAAAAGCGAGCGGATACCCTGTTGCCTTTGAAGCAAGTGCTGAACTGCGTGAGAGCCGTGCATTGACTTCAATCACGCGATAACGGTCTGATTTTGGATCAAGAGCATATTGAATATTACATTCGCCCACAATTCCCAAATGACGAACTGTCTTGATCGCCACTTCGCGAAGGTGATGATATTCACGATTGGTTAATGTCTGCGACGGCGCAACGACAATGCTTTCACCGGTATGAATTCCCAGCGGATCAAAGTTTTCCATATTGCACACCGCAATACAGTTATCAAAACGATCACGCACAATTTCGTACTCAACTTCTTTCCAACCCTGCAAATATTCTTCGATGAGAACTTGATCGGCATGCACAAGTCCTGCTGTCACTCGATCGCGCAACTCTTTTTCATCTGCACAGCGACCAGATCCAAGCCCGCCAAGTGCATACGCAATGCGGACCATAATCGGATACCCAATTTCATCAGCAGCATGAAGCGCTTCTTTCAAATTTCCGACAGCTTGACTCCGCGGAACCGCAACATCAATTTGCGCTAAACGCTTCACAAAACGCTCTCGATCTTCAGTATCTTCAATGGTTGCAACAGGAGTTCCTAAAACCTCAACATGAAAGGTATCGAGAACGCCAGACTGTTTTAATTTCACGCCGCAATTGAGAGCTGTCTGCCCACCAAAGGAGAGAAGAATTCCATCAGGACGTTCTTTCTTGATCACTTCCGTCACAAAATGCGGAGTCACGGGAAGAAAATAAACTTTATCCGCAAATCCTTCAGAGGTCTGAATTGTCGCAATGTTGGGATTCACGAGAACGGTTGCAATGCCTTCTTCTTTAAGCGCTTTGATCGCCTGACTTCCCGAATAATCGAACTCCCCTGCCTCACCGATTTTCAGAGCACCTGAACCCAGAACTAAAATCTTTTGATATTTTTTATTCATCGCATTTTCTCATCCAAAACTATTTCACATTTTCTCTCGGGGTACAGACGCTGCGGTTATGCTCCTCGCGTCTTCTGTTTCCTTCGGCGCGATCTTTTACATCGCATCGACGCGCCTCAGTCAAATGCCCCCTGCGAGAAAATCTTCAATAGTTTTGGATCAATACTTCATCTCAACATCGTCACAAATTCATCAAATAAAAATCCAGTGTCGACAGGGCCGGGCATGGCTTCAGGATGAAACTGAACGCTGATAAAGGGTTTTGTTTTGTGTCGAAGACCTTCATTGGTCCCATCATTTGCATTTTCAAACCAAGATTCCCAATCAGATGGAAGCGTCGTTGTATCGACCGCATATCCATGATTCTGCGAGGTAATATAACATCGTTGTGTGCCGACCATACGACAGGGTTGATTTTGTGAACGATGTCCGAACTTCATTTTGTACGTCGAAGCTCCAGCGGCACGCGCTAAAATTTGATTTCCGAGACAAATGCCAAAGATCGGCATCTCTTCTTGGAGAACCTTTTGAGCACTTAAAATAGTTTCGTGAAGCAGTGCAGGATCTCCGGGTCCGTTGGAATAGAGAACACCTTTCACATCGAGTTGCATGACATCAAAGTTCCACGGAACCGTGATGACCGTTAATCCACGTGCCAAAAGACTTTTCAGAATCGTATTTTTAGAACCACAGTCAACCAGAGCGACTCGCTTTGGTCCACCTTCGTAGGTCACTGGTTCTTTGATACTCACGTCAGCAACAAAATTAATATTATCGTTCTGTAGGGGCGTGTAGTACACGCTCGCATCAAATATGATCCGCCCACGCAGACTCCCCTTCGTCCGTAACTTTTTTGTGAGCATGCGTGTATCAATACCGGAAATGGCCGGAACTTTTTGTTCTGTAAGCCAATCAGAAAGATTCGAAACAGCTTCCCAATGGTGATGAAATTCTGAATATTCAGAAACAATGAGCCCTGAAATGTGAGCACGGTCGGATTCGAAATTACTTTTGAGAATGTCCGTCAGAGATGCGGGAACTCCATAATTCCCAATGAGAGGATACGTCAGCGTAAGAATCTGACCTTTATACGAGGGATCGGTAAAAGATTCGGGATACCCCACCATGCCAGTATTGAAAACAACTTCCCCTTCAACATCGACAAGGGCGCCAAAAGAAACGCCGGAAAAAACGCTTCCATCCTCAAGTACGAGCGAGATGGATTGACGTTGTTCCGGCGTTTTCTTCACTCTTCTCCTAGAGCTTTGTGGCTCCTATTTCTTCGAAAGACGAAATGCAATATAAATACTTTGCCGATCGCGCTTTAAGAAGAGTCTTACAAGATTTCCTTCTTTGAGTTCTTTCAACGCCTTTTGGTACGTATCGAGATTCACAATTTTGGCATCATTCATTTCGAGAAGAAGATCTCCCACACGAATACCATGACTCTCCGCAACAGAGCCAGGTTCGACCGCTTGAATCACCACACCCTGAAAGTTCGGAGGAAGTCCAAGTTCTTGCGCATCACTGGGGGAAAGAGATCGAACAACCACACCTAAAAGATCAGCCTTGCCATGAGGAGCTGCTCCTGTTTGGGAAAGATCGGGTTCACGTTTGCCTACGGTGAGCGAAAATTTCTTGAGCGTTCCATTTCGAAGCGCTTCGACTTCAACTGCTTTCCCCGGATCTGTACTCCCTGCAGCCAGAATTAAATCATATTGTTCTTCAATTTTTTGGCCATCAAATTTCAGCACCACATCTCCTCGCTGAATACCAGCTTTTGCTGCAGGGGAACCGTCAAACACTTCGGCAATAAGAGCGCCTTCAGCTCTTTCCATCCCAAAAGATTTTGCGAGATCCTCAGTCACTTCTTGTACCGCAACTCCCAACCACCCTTTACTGACTTCACCTTTGTTGACGAGTTGCTCTGAAAGTTTTTTTGCAATATTTGCGGAAATGGCAAAACCCAAGCCCTGACCAGCAGCATTAATAAGGGTGTTCACTCCAATGACCTCACCTTTCATATTGAAAAGCGGTCCACCGCTATTTCCAGGATTAATGGCAGCATCTGTTTGAATAAATTTTGCGAATGGCCCTCCACGAATCACGCGACCTGTGGCACTCACCACACCGACCGTTACGGTCTGTTCATAACCAAATGGATTTCCCACCGCCATGACCCAATCGCCAGGTCGAACCGCATCTGAATTCCCAAGAGCAACAACAGGCAAATCAGCTTTAGCTGTAATTTTGATCACCGCAATATCACTCTGTTCATCAGCTCCCAATACTTTCGCCGGGAATGAACGGCCGTCAGAAAGTTTCACATCGATTTCATCTGCTCCTGAAACCACATGGCTATTGGTCAAAATGGTCCCATCTTTATGAATGATAAAACCGGAACCCAAACTATCGCGTTGTTGTTCTTGAGGCATCCCCTCAAAAAATCGTTCAAAAAAATCTTCAAATGGCTCTTGCGGTTGCCCAAACGGAGCAAATCGCCGCTGTTGCCGACCCCGAATCACCTGTTTTGTCGCAATATTCACGACTGCGGGTTTCACTTTTTCCGCCAAATCGGCAAAAGAAGCTGGCTGCGCTTCAAGCCATGCAGCAGGCTGAATTTGCGCCGGTGGAACGACATTCCCTTGAGCTTTTTCAGGCCCCGAAAAAGAAATCATAAAAAGAATCGTGGTAACTGCCGTGAGACTCGACGTTATAAAGAGTCCCCATAGAGAATATATTTTTTTCTTCATCTCTTCTCCTTATTCTTTTGCGTCTACAAACATCATTCGCAGATCATAAAGAACACTGGTCAATAAGCGCTCTTCCTGTTGGCTCAGATTGCCTTTTGTTTTTTCCTGCAAAATACCGAGGATATCGATAGTCTGTCCCGCTAAGGGGAGATTTTTTTCGATCTCCTCTGTTGCGGGGCTTGGAATAGCGCCCAAATGAACTTGAGCTGAGGTCGCAAGTGAAAGCACGAAAGTGGCAAAATCAAGTGAACGAGGCATTTCCGGAGCTTGTTCTTCTCGGGAAGTCCTCGCGGGAGAATCAGAAGACCGAGCTTCGCCAGATTCTGTAAACCGTCTTTTATCCGTCACTTTAAACGCCCCTTTTTTCTCTTCTTTTTCCATAAAGAAACCTCCGCTTTCGTCATTGATGGTGTCTTGATGAAATACTACGAGAAAAATGGTTGTCAATCCCTTGAAAGGAAAGTCATTGCTTGCACTTTTAAAAGAGCTTTTCTATTGAAGCATTGATGATCAAACGATTTTTCCTCGGTTCACTTTTTTTTCTCTTCAGCCTTATGATGGTTTCTTGCGCTAAAGATTCAACCACCATGGAAAAATCGCCTGATGAAGAACTCAAGCGTTGCATCCACATCGTCGACAAAAAAAAGGATGAAGAAGGTATTGAATGCCTTGAACTTCTCAAAGCGCGCTTCCCTCGATCAACTGCGGGTATGGAAGCAGAGCTCAAAATTGGAGACATCTATTTTCAAAAAAAGGATTATCTCTTAGCTGCTGAAACGTATGTCGGTTTTTTAAAACTCTATTCTTTTAGCCCACGCGTCGATTACGCCTACTACCGCGCGGGAACGAGTTACTATCTGGCAAGTCCCAAATCGATCGATCGCGATCAAGAATATATCGATGATGCTATTGAGCACCTCAAAATCGTGATCAATCGTTATCCGCAAAGCGCCTATCGCGGGCTTGCCACTCGCTTTTTAAAAGAGGCTGAACGTCGAGTTGTCCGACGCAATTATTATGTGGGTCGATTTTATTATCGTACGGGAGAATATATCGCAGCTATTCCACGCTTCGAAGAAGCTGCGACAAAAACACTTGATGAAAATATAGCAACGAAATCTCTTTATCTCGCCATTGTCTCCCATTTGAAGTTGAAAAATATTGAGGCAGCAAAAGAGATTTATGGAAAATTGTCTGCTGAACATCCAAAAAGTAAGTGGACCGCAAAAGCGCAAAAACGTTTATTAAGATCCGTAAAGTAAAATTCCTAGGGAGGAAGCATGGATACCGTGAAAGAACTCATTCATCTCGGCAAACAACTCTTTGATCAAAAACAATATGATCGTGCAGAGCACTATTTACTCCAGGCGCTCAAAACAGCGCCAAAATATGCTGATGTCCATAACCTCCTCGGCGTTATTTACCATATCCATGGTCGTTTTCAGGAAGCGATCACATCGTTTCAAGAAGCGTTGAAAATTAATCCGCAATACACCGAAGCGCTTTTGAATCTTGCGGTGCTGTATAATGACCTCGGCCAATATCGTGACGCAAAAAATCTCTATAGCGCTCTGAAAAAACGCCAGCCAGGAAAGGATGCTCGCATTGAACCTGTGCTTCGAGGAAAACTTTCAAATCTTCATGCAGAAATTGGAGACATTTATCGTTCCATTGGGCTTCAGCTTCTTGCGATTCAAGAATATCGAAAAGCGCTCGATCTGAATCCTGCGTATCATGACATTCGCACCAAACTTGGTCAGGCCCTTCGCGAAAACAATAAATATGATGAGTCCAAAAAAGAATTTCAAACGGTTCTAAAAGCAAAGCAACAATACAACCCTGCCCGCATCCAACTGGGAGTCACCCTTTTCGCTCTCGGAAAGATGAACGAAGCAAAGAAAACCTGGACCCAAGCTCTTTCGCATAATCCGCAAGATGAATACGCAAAAATGTATCTGAGATTGGCAAATGCAGGTAACAAAAAACAAAGTGACAAGAAATCAATGAAAGTTAAGAAAAAAAAGAAATGACGAATGTCATTCTGAGCGTAGCGAAGAATCTCATGTGATTACTGGAGATCCTTCGTTTCACTCAGGATGACAAAAAATGAGGAGAACGTATGACACTCCACAAAAAGATCGCACTTCTTCTGGAAAATTATTTTGAAGATGTCGAAGTCCTTTATCCCTATTATCGTCTCCAAGAAGAGGGACACGAAGTTCTTCTTATCGGACCAAAGTCCAAAACAGAATATAAAGGAAAGTACGGTTACCCTCTCATCTCCCATAAAGGGATTGATGAGGTTGCAAACAAAGATTTTGATGGCGTCATGATCCCTGGCGGATATGCACCTGATCACATTCGCCGCACTCCCGCAATGATCGATTTTGTTCGAAGTATGAATGATGCGGGGAAAATGATTGCCGGAATTTGTCATGCAGGATGGGTGATGATCTCTGCTGAATGCGTGAAAGGGAAAAAAGTGACCAGTTTTTCAGCGATCAAGGATGACATGGTCAACGCAGGTGGTCTGTGGATCGATCAAGAAGTCGTTCGCGACACCAACATTATTACTTCTCGTAAACCTGCTGACCTTCCCGCTTTTTGTCGAACGATCATCAGTGCCTTGAAAGAACAATGATCAATCTCTACAGCGATACACAGACAAAACCGACACGGGCAATGCTCGAAACCATGATGGATGCTGGTCTCGGTGATGAGCAGCTTCATGAAGATCCGACAGTACTGCAATTGGAGAAAATGGTCGCGGAAATATTAGGAAAGAGCGCAGCTCTCTTTCTTCCGTCAGGAACTATGTGCAATCAAATTGCCATTCGCGTTCATTGTCATCCGGGGGAAGAAATTATTTTAGAGAGAACATATCATCCTCTTATTGCTGAATGTGGTGGAGCTGCGGCCATTGCAGGAGCCATGGTTTATCCTCTCGATGGAGTCCGAGGAATCTACACTGTTGATCAACTTAAAAATGCGATACGTCCGAACTTTGCACGCTCACCACGATCAAAACTCGTGTGGATTGAACAGACAACAAATATGGGGGGTGGAGCCATTTGGCCAATTGAAAAAATGCGCAGCATTTGTGCGATAGCGAAGGAACATAAACTCGCAACGCATCTCGATGGCGCACGACTTTTCAATGCTTCTGTCGCAACCGGAATGTCAGCAAAAGAATATGCAACTCCCTTCGATTCTGTTTGGATCGACTTCACCAAAGGACTCGGAACTGCTATCGGAGCATGTCTCGCAGGATCAAAGGAGTTCATCGAAAAAGCGTGGTATTACAAACTCCAAATGGGAGGAGCGCTTCGTCAGGCAGGAGTCGTTGCCGCCCCCTGTATTTACGCCTTAAACCACAACATCAAAAGACTTTCAGAAGATCATGAAAATGCGAAACTTTTGGCCTTCGGCCTTTCTCAGATTTCAACTCTTCACATCAATGTCGACGAGGTTGAAACCAACCTCGTATTTTTTGATGTTTCGAAGATGAACCTTACGGCTTCACAGTTTGTTGAAAAACTTGCGAAACACAATGTGCGTATGTGCGTCGCCGGCCCTACTCGTGTTCGCGCTGTCACACATTTGGATGTAAATAAAAAACAGATTGAACAAACGATTGTAATAATTCAAAAACTTTTCATCTAAATGAGCCAATATAATTTTGAAATCATTGAAAACTCATCGCCTGCTTTCATCAAAGCGATTGAAGAAGGACTTGGTCAATCAACCCCTTCCAATATTACACCCCGACATTATCGACCGCTTCTCCTTGTTTTACGGAATCGTGAGAAAAAAATTATCGCTGGTTTTGAAGGAAGTACGTATTGGGGTTGGCTAAATATACGTCTGCTTTGGGTTTCAAAAGACTTACGGGGAAAAGGAATCGGAGAACAATTAATAAAGAAAGCAGAAGAAATCGCAAAAGAACGCAAATGTTTTTCAGCGGTTGTTGATACTTTCAGTTTTCAAGCAAGAGGTTTCTACGAAAAACTTGGATATAAGATTTTCGGAAAACTCGACGATTTTCCTCCAGGAGAAACCCGATATTATTTGTCGAAACAACTCACATAAATATTCATTTCGAGTCGGCGACTATCGCGTCATCTACTTTATTCGTCAGAGGTAACTTATACACATCTACAATCCTGAATTTTTTCATAAAATAGTCATTGCGAGGAATGCAGTGACGAAGCAATCTCCCCCTTACTATGGATAAAACCTATTATATCTACATCATGACAAATGAGCATAATACAGTTCTTTACACGGGTATCACGAACAATATTGTACGCCGAGTCGAAGAACATAAAACAAATGATGGCGGAACATTTACTTCACGGTATCAAATCACAAAACTGGTATATTACGAATCGACTGAAGATCCCGATATTGCTATCGCACGTGAAAAACAAATCAAAGGTGGTTCGAGAAAAAAGAAGATTCAATTGATCGAAAAGATAAATCCGAACTGGAAAGATCTCAGCAAAGAGTTTTGAGTGGAGATTGCTTCGCTTACGCTCGCAATGACTCCCACACAAATAAAATTACTTCGACACGCGTTCTTGATATTCACCGGTTTCGGTGTTGATACGCAAAACATCGCCGGTCTCGACAAATGCAGGGACCATCACCGCAAGACCAGTTTCTACGATCGCGCGCTTATAAGATGAACTTGCAGTCTGCCTTTTGAGGGCTGGCTCGGCTTCGGTGACTTTGAGTTCAACGGTTTGTGGGAGGTCAACGCCAACCGGTTGACCATCATAGAAGGTTACTTTCACTTTGGTGTTGGGAAGAATATATTGAATCGCGTCTCCAAACGTATCGCGATTTATTTCAACTTGCTCAAATGATGCGGTATTCATGCAATGAAACCTTTCCCCATCATCATAGAGATATTCCATTTCATGTTCTTCAAGAAATGCTTTTTCAACATCTTCGGTAGAACGAAAGCGATGTTCGAATTGCGTTCCATTTTTTAAGTTTCTCAGTTTTGCCTGAACCATGGCACGAAGATTTCCAGGAGTGTGATGATGCGCACTCATCACACGACAAAGATTTCCTTCATGAAGAATGATCACGCCGGGACGCAATTTTGATGCTTGAACCATAATTCTCTCCTTTATACTTAATGCATTTCAAAACTGATCAGATTCGGGTGACGCCGGAGCGTGTTCCGGGAGGTCTCCGTCTTTAGCGGAGGGCCGGAATACCGCAGGCGGCAGGACCCGTAACCAACTAAAACGTTTTGAAATACATTAAGAGAAGGCGTTCCTTACATATTCAAGGGATCGCGTCAATGCTTCCGGAAGTTTTGCCGTATCAGGTCCGCCACCTTGGGCCATCTCCGGACGACCACCACCTTTGCCACCAACAAGAGGAGCGATTTCACGAATAATGTCACCGGCCTTTACCCGATCAGTAAGATCTTTCGACACGACAACAAGTAACGATACTTTCTCTTCGACAATCGTGCCCAAAACGACAACACCTGAAACAAGTTTATCTCGTTGCTGCTCGGCAAGAAGTCGAAGCGATTCAATATCTGGAAGATTCACTTCCTGAACTAAAATTTTAATTCCGCCCAGCTCAACCGCATTCATTGCGAGATCAGCATATTGTTGAAGAGCCCCTTGTTGTTTCTGCTTTGCTTGATCCTTTTGCGCCTCTTTCTGTTTCAATCGAGCCGCTTCTTCCTGATGGAGCTGCGCTCTTTTCTCTTGCCACGTCTTCACGGCCTCTCCAGTTACAAGTTCCATGCGTCTGACGCCGGCTGCCACACTTGATTCTGTCATGATTTGCGCTTCTCCAATCTCACCTGTTGAAACAACATGAGTTCCACCACAAAGCTCTCGTGAAAAATTATCGACTTCCACGAGTCTCACGACACTCCCGTATTTCTCCCCGAAAAAAGCAATTGCTCCTCGTTTGATCGCTTCATCATAGGAGAGAACATGGGTGGTCACTGGAATATTTTTTTTGATTGCTTCATTGATCATGGTTTCAATCTTTTTCATCTCTTCATCTGTCAGTTTTTGAAAATGAGAAAAATCGAAACGGAGATGATGATCATCCACAAGTGAACCTGCCTGTTTCACATGCTCACCTAAAACCGTTCGAAGCGCTTTATGGAGAAGATGTGTGGCAGTATGATTTTTTCGAATCGCTGCTCTGCGTTTCTGATCAATCTTCAGATGAAGAGAAGTTCCGTAGTGCAACTTCCCCTTGAGAATTTTTGCTTTATGAACATGAAAATTCGGAAATGGTTTGATCGTATCAAGAATCTGACATTCGATATTTTTACTTGTGACGAGCCCTGTATCCCCCACTTGTCCACCACCCTCTCCATAAAAAGGAGTCGCAGCAGTGACAAAGGAAACCTCTGCTCCTTCTGAAGCTTCATCAACCTCTTTTCCATCGACAACAAGCGCTACAACAGAAGATGTCACTTCATCTTTTTCATAACCGACAAAATCGGTGTTCCCAACACGAGCAGAGATCGTCTTCCAGACATCCGCAATGCGCTCTTCACCAGAACCTTTCCAACTTTTGCGAGCTCGCGTACGCTGTTCTTCCATACAGACATCAAATGTTTTGTGATCAATCTGAACACCTTCTTCAGCAGCAATAAGCTCTGTTAAATCTTTTGGAAAACCGTACGTGTCGTAAAGTTTAAAAATTACTTCACCGGGGATCACCTTCTTCCCCGATTTTTTGAGTGTTTCAATCGTTTCAGTAATCAACCCCAGGCCTCGTTCAAGTGTTTCGTAAAACCGTTCTTCTTCTGCTCCGATGACCATTCCGATAAACGGATAGTGCTTTCGAAGTTCGGGGTATGCTTTCCCCATTTCCTGGACAACAACTGTATGCATCCGCGAAAGAAAGGGTTCGTTCATCCCAAGGCGTTTTCCGTAACGAATTGCCCGCCGCATGATACGGCGTAGAACATAACCACGCCCTTCATTCGAGGGCGTAACACCGTCAGCAATAAGGAAGGTCATAGCACGGAGGTGATCGGCGATGACTCGGAGGGCGATCCGAATATCATCCGATTCGTTCTCACGGTGTCCGCTAAGCTCTTCTCCTCTGGCGATCAGTGGCTGAAAAAGATCGGTCTCCCAATTTGATTTTTTCCCCTGCACAACACATGCAAGTCGTTCAAGCCCCATTCCAGTATCAATTGATGGTGCGGCCAAACGCGTCAGTTCGCCTTCTTGCGAACGATTAAACTGCATGAAGACGAGATTCCAAATTTCCATGAAGCGATCAGAGGCAATGTCTTCTTTGGTAACTAGTCCCTTTCCAAAATCCCAATGGATCTCAGAACAGGGGCCACAGGGACCGGTCTCTCCCATGGCCCAAAAATTATCTTTTTCATCGAATCGAAAAATATGATCGCTCGGAACAAACTTTTTCCAAAGTTTTTCAGCTTCATCATCGTCTCGAAAAACCGTGACATAAAGTTTTTTGGAATCAAGAGCTAAAGTTTTCGTCAAATACTCCCAGGAAAGGGCGATAGCCCCTTCCTTAAAGTAATCGCCAAAGCTGAAATTGCCGAGCATTTCAAAAAAAGTGTGATGGCGGGGTGTAAATCCGACATTTTCCAGATCATTATGTTTTCCGGAAACACGCATGCATTTTTGGGAAGAACAGGCACGATGATAAGGACGTTTTTCTTCGCCAAGAAAAACTTCTTTGAACTGAACCATGCCGGCATTGGTAAAGAAAAGGGTCGGATCGTTTGCTGGCACCAATGAAGAACTCGGTACTCGCGTATGACCATTCTTTTCAAAAAATTTTAAGAAACTTTCGCGAAGATCAGATGATTTCATAAGATTCAGGAATCATTTCAAAACTATCGATGGTTACGGGTCCTGCCGCCTGCGGTGTCCCGGCCCTCCGCTAAACGCGGAGACCTCCCGGAACACGCTCCGGCGTCACCCGAATCATGGAGTTTTGAAATAGACTCCTTCCACAATTATTTTTTTGGTTTTATTGGAGTTTCATTCTCTTCATTGGATGTGGTTACTCTTTCACCAACTCCATTTTTTTCAGAGAGGGCTTTTGCAATTTTTTCTAAGGTCTTTGGATTCTCTTTCAAAAAGAGTTTTGCATTCTCACGTCCTTGGCCAATTCTTTCGCCATTATACGTATACCACGCCCCACTCTTTTCAATAAGACCGCTGTCCGTTGCAAGATCGAGGACATCACCGGTGCGAGAGATCCCTTCTCCATAAATGATATCGAATTCAGCCTGGCGAAAAGGAGGAGCCACTTTATTTTTGACAATCTTTACACGCGTGCGACTTCCGATCACGGTCTCACCTTCTTTAATCGGAGCGATACGGCGAATATCGAGACGAACCGATGCATAAAATTTGAGAGCATTTCCACCTGTTGTTGTTTCCGGATTTCCAAACATGACACCGATCTTCATGCGAATTTGATTGATAAAAAGAACCATGGTTCCTGACTTCGAAATCGTTGCCGTGAGTTTGCGAAGCGCTTGACTCATCAGTCTCGCTTGTGATCCCATTTGTGCATCCCCCATCTCCCCTTCAAGTTCTGCACGAGGGACAAGCGCTGCGACAGAGTCGACAACCACAAGTCCCACAGCACCAGAGCGAACGAGCGTGTCAGCAATTTCAAGCGCCTGCTCACCACTATCGGGCTGACTAATCAAAAGGTCTTCTGTTTTGACACCGAGCTTGCGCGCATAATCGACATCAAGCGCATGTTCCGCATCGATAAAGGCAACAATGAGTCCATGACCCTGTGCTTCAGCCGCAACTTGCAACGCAAGCGTTGTTTTCCCAGATGACTCTGGTCCGTACACTTCAATGACGCGCCCCCGAGGGAGTCCTCCAACACCAAGCGCCATATCGAGTGAAAGCGAACCGGTCGAAATAGTTTCGATCCCTTTAAAAAGCGGTTCATCTTTTCCAAGTCGCATGATCGAACCTTTTCCAAATTGTTTTTCGATCGTCGACACTGCAAGTTGAAGCGCTTTGTCACGATTTTGGATTTGGGTACTATCGGTATTCATGAGGACTCCTTTGTGGGACTCAATGACGCTTGAAAGGGGAATTCCTTCAGAGACGTATATTGAGGACCGTTCTTTGTTAACACACTTTTATAGAGAGTCAAGCGATCGACCGTCAATGTTCCAAACTCATGTCCAACTTGTTTCTCCAAAAAACTGGTTAAGGTTTTCGCGTTTTTCAGGGGGGCTCCATTCACTCTTCCGAGCGTTAAATGGAGACGAAAAGTTCGTTCATCTTTTGGAACACCCAAGGGAAGAAGTATTTCCTCGAAATGGTAATGAAGATTCGCCGCGCGTTCCGTATCACCCGAGAGTCCTGCCCAAATGACTTTTGGATATCGCCAATTGGGGAAAACACTCAAGCCCACAACTTGCAAATGAATGTGCTCCATTCCACGAAGATTTCGCTCAATCACAGAACTTATTTGATCCAGAAGAAATCCTTCTTCAACATCGCCAAAAAATTTGATGGTTCCATGAATAAGTTTGGGGTCAACCCATTTGATACCGGGAGCTTTTTCTGCCATCAGTTGAATGAGGGTATTCAACTTGAGTTGAATGTCCGCGGGAATCGAAAACGCAAGAAAGAATCGAATTTTCATAGAAGCGCTCTTCGTAGCTTATCAAGGGCAGTCCATGCAACTATCTCTTTGAACTCGAGTCGATCGCGTCCATAGGAAAGAGATTGAACCTCCACTCCAGAAGGTGACGCAAGGGCGATATAACACATCCCCACAGGTTTTTCCTTGGTTCCACCGGTCGGCCCCGCAATGCCGGTTGTCCCAAGCCCAAACGTTGTTCCGAGCTTTTGTTGGATCCCTTTCGCCATTTCCGATGCCACTTCAGCAGAGACAGCGCCATACGCTTGCAGCGTTTCTGCTTTTACTCCAAGGAGATTCATCTTTATCTGATCGCTATAAGCAATAACTCCTCCTTGAAATACTGTGGAGGCACCGGGAATATTGGTCAACATATTGGCAATCCATCCACCGGTACACGATTCCGCAATTGAAAGTGTCGCATGCGCATTTTGCAACAATGCCAAAACAACAGCGGAAAGAGGCGCAGCTTCTTCTCCATAAATAATATTTCCTAATTTCTTTCGAATGTTTTCAGCAACTCGATTCACCTTGTCATGAAGTTTTTTTTCATCTCTTCCACGCGCCACGATTTTAAGAAGTGTTTCCGGAAAAATATAACGATAACTCAAGCGCGTTTCTTCAAGATCAACTTCTTGAAGTTGATGATCAATATCTGCTTCAGGCAATCCAAAGCAGCGGAGCGTTCGCTGAACAATTTTCATTTCAGTTTTCGATGCAAGCCAAGGGAGAACAGAAACATCGAAGATGTGCTTCATCTCTAACGGAACACCTGGAAGAAAAAAGAAATCAATTTTTTTATAGTGAACGTGAATACCAGGAGCAGTTCCTATTTTATTCGGAAGGGCTATCGCTCCTTCGGGGAAATATGCTTGTTTTTTATTGGAAGGCGACATCGGAATATGAAGTTTTGTAAAAAAGTTTTCGATTTCTTTGAAAACAGATTCAGAAAAAACTAATTTTTTCCCAAAGGCCTTGCATGCTGCTTCAATCGTCATGTCATCTGCTGTCGGTCCAAGACCACCAGTGACAATCACGCAATCAGCTCGATCAGCCGCCTCCTTGAGCATCGCTTCAATCGCATCGTGATCATCAGCACATGCGGCATGCCAAACAATAACGTGACCTAACGCGTGACATTTTTCCGAAATCCAAGAGTTATTCTGATCTGTAATAACTCCCTGCATGATTTCATCACCAGTTGTGAGAACGGCTATTTTCATTTGTAACTCTCTGTATGTTAGAAGCAGCAGACCAAAAGGTGCCTGACGACTTTCTGGAACGTTTGTGGTTTCAGAAAGCGTCTGGCACTTCTTTTGGTTTGCAACTCTCATCGCCAAAAGAAGTGTCAGGCAGCTTCTGGCTCAACAACAATCGCCAGAAATCTGCCAGACACCTTTTGGCTCTTAATACGGTTCATAATCCAAAAATAAAATGACTATTCTTAAAATGATATGTGCATAAATCCCTGCAACGACATCGTCGAGCACAATTCCCCAACCAGCTTTACAATTCCGTTCAAGCCATCGACACGGAAAAATTTTGACCACATCAAAAAAACGAAACAAAAGAAATCCGACAAAAATCGTAAGAAAATTGAAGGGAAGAAAAGCCATCGTGATGACAAACCCGAGAATCTCATCAATCACCACTTCTTTTGGATCTTTTGTTGCCAACATCTTTTCGGCTTCGCTTGAACTCCAAACGGAAATAAAAAGAAGCCCTATTACAGTCACACTATAATGAAGGGATGAAAGAGAAGCGATTGCCATATAAAGAAGAACTCCGAGGAGCGTGCCAAATGTTCCAGGAGCTAAAGGGAGTTTTCCAATTCCGAAACCTGTTGCCAAAAGGAGAATGATTTTTTGCATAAACGCTGTCTAGCATCGCTGCCTTGAAAAAACAATATCACGCTCATGCTGAGCCTGTCGAAGCATAGTTCACCCTTCGACAAGCTCAGGGTGAACGCTTCTTATAATTAGATCCTGGATTTCCATGATGCGGCTTGTTATGCGATTGCCATGAATGACAAACAAAGTTGTCAGTGCGAAAAGTGCCGTGAGTGTTGCACGCGTGATCCGGGTTGGTTTCTTCCAGAAGAAATCAAACCTGCAGCCGATTTTTTGAAACTTTCGGAAGAGGATTTCCGAAAACAATATTGTACAGAACATCAGGTTGAGGGAACCATTGTTCTGGCACCAAAAAGAAAACCTCTTGTTTCGCGCCTGTCTGCTCGGGCTTCGTGCGCGCAGTCCAGTTGGTCTGTGCTGACAAAGCCCATCGCAGCGGCGCATTCACCACACAGTGGATGTATCTTTTTCCGCGAAAATAAATGTAGTATTCATCCGGTCAAACCTTACGAATGTCGCAAAGTTTTTGGATGCGAAGGTCCAAGAAGACATACACGAATTCGGGAATTGATCGTCCGGAGGTGGAGCTAATGGCCAAACCGAAAACAATCTACGCTTGTCAAACCTGTGGTGCACAGTCGCCGAAGTGGTTGGGACGATGTCCCGAGTGCGATGCCTGGAATAGCTATGTGGAAGAAACAAACATCGAAGCTAAACGTTCACTCCTTCCAGAGACAATCTCGATGGCTCTCCCTCTTGCTGAAATTCAAAGTGATGAAGGGCATCATATTCCAACTGGCATCGAAGAGTTCGACCGAGTTTTAGGGGGCGGCTATGTCCCTGGGAGCATGATTCTCATTGGGGGAGATCCGGGCATTGGAAAGTCGACCATCATGATGCAAGCGTTTTCTCGCATTGCGTCGAAAGGAAAAAAACTTCTCTATATTTCAGGCGAAGAGAGCGCTTCACAAATTAAACTTCGCGCAGATCGGATGAATGTATCTGAAAAAAGTTTTTATGTGGTTGCTGAAAATTGTCTCGAACGTGTGGTCGAACAGATTAAAAAATTAAAGCCCGATGTCATTGCGATCGATTCGATTCAAACAATTTATACGAACGATATACAATCTGCTCCTGGTACTGTGAGCCAAGTTCGCGAGTGTGCTGCGAAACTCCTCATGCTCTGCAAAGGGAGTAATATTGCCTGTTTCCTCGTAGGACATGTTACCAAAGAAGGTGCGATCGCAGGGCCAAAAGTCTTGGAACACATGGTCGATGCTGTCCTCTACTTCGAAGGAGAGCGAGGTCATGCGTATCGCATCTTGCGTACCATGAAAAATCGTTTCGGAAGCACGAATGAAATCGGCGTGTTCGAAATGACGGGACAGGGTCTCATGGAAGTTAAAAATCCTTCTGATATTTTTCTGGCTGAACGCCCTCATGCATCTGCCGGTTCTGTCGTTGTCTCTTCGCTTGAAGGTTCACGTCCGGTTCTTCTCGAAATCCAGGCGCTTGTCTCTTCATCCCCACTCGCAAATCCACGACGGACATCGCTTGGGATCGACTCACAGCGGGTGAATCTTCTGGTCGCAGTCTTAGAAAAAATTGTCGGCTTACAACTTTATGATCACGATATTTTTGTGAACGTTGCCGGCGGCATTCGTATTACCGAACCGGCAAGTGATCTCGGAGTCATGGCAGCCATTGCCTCGAGTTTCAAAAACAAACCGATCAATCACACGACGATTCTGATTGGCGAAGTAGGACTTACGGGTGAAGTACGAGCGGTGATGGGAATTGAAGCGAGACTCAAAGAAGCTCAGAAGATGGGATTTACGAAAGCCGTCATCCCCTCTTCGAATCTGAAATCAAAATTCTCTTCAAAACTCGAAGTGATGGGTGTGACAAACGTTGAAGCATGCCTTGAATTACTTTAACTTTATTCGTCGTGATCGCCACTCGAAGGTTTTTCAGCAAAATATCGCGCATTCAGAATAGGCTCGCATTTTCTCTTCCAGATCACGACTGTTTCACCACCGTAAGTATAACGCGTTTGAGTTTCCGTACATATCTGCGTCACCTGTCCTACTCGAACTTTGCCCTCATCATTTACAGGAATATCTTCTCTCACTCCCCATCGATACTGAACTGGTTCTTCAGGTTCCCGCGAATTCGTTGGTTCTCTGTTGATTGGTTCTCCCATAAACACCTCCTGTTTATACCCCTCTTATGTATCGAACGAACAAAAAACAAGTTGCGTTAATAATAATGTCTGTTAATAATAATGTCATTCTGAGGCGCTAGCCGAAGAATCTCGTGCTTTTCACGGGATCCTTCGTTGCACCCAGGATGACAAAGAAGCTTCCAATTCGTGCATTTTCGCAAGCACTCCAGACCGCCCCCTTCAATAATCTTCGGAATTGCCTGCACCTTTAACATAGCTTTGGTTTTCAGTGGTAATCGTATCCTTTGAGCACTTCACTATTCGTCGGAAAAAAAGAATCGACGAGTATATTTTTCATCACTTTTAAAAGAGAGGGCGACAGCTCCATTTTGTATCGGCGATTATAAAATGGAATGCGAAGGCTCATAAGATACTGAAGAGTACGACGCGAAACAATGTAATCATCATTGTCTAAAGGAAAAAGATGGGAAACTTTTTTGATATTTTTATCAACCTGATGAAAGCGGAGTTGATGAATCTTGGACATGACATGATAGTCTCACAAAGCGCCTCATCGATCACTCGTCACGACACTCTTGCTTCTTCATGGTAAGAATGTAAGAATCGATCTCCAAAATTTTCTATTGTTTTCGGGTCCTGCCGCCTGCGGCATTCCGGAGTCTTCGCGACTATGCGAAGACGTCCGAAATAGCGCTCCGGCGTCACCCCCAATTAATTATCTCTTTTGGAGATCGATTCTTATCAGAATATTCCGAGGAGGAATCATGCAGCAGCATCATGTTCGTGTGTACGCTTCAAAAGAGAAACTTCCCAAAGAAGAACAGCTTGCTTGGAAAATGGCTGAACTCGCAGCTCATAATACTAGTTACGAATCCGATACATTAGAGATGGTCGGCAATCGCATCATTGACAATGCAGCAGTTGCGATCGCCGCGATCAACCGCGCCCCGATCAAAGCCGCACGCGCGCAAGCTCTTGCGCATCCGCGAAAAGATGGAGCTACCCTTTTCGGGATGCCACACGATCAAACCTTTGAGTGCGAGTGGGCTGCATGGGCTAATGGCGTTGCGGTGCGTGAACTCGACATGCACGATACTTTTCTCGCTGCTGACTATTCTCATCCAGGAGATACAATTCCTGCAATCATCGCAGTCGCACAGCAAACCAATAAAAGTGGAAAAGATATTCTTCCTGCAATTCTGACGGCGTATGAAATCCAAATGAATCTCGTCAAAAATATTTGTCTTCACGAATTTAAAAAAGATCATATTGCCCATCTTGCTCCAGCCATCGCTGCTGGACTTGGAACACTTCTGAAACTCGATACAGAAACAATCTTTCATGCCATCGGTCAGAGTGTTCATCTCTCCTTTTCTACTCGACAGGCGCGCAAAGGAGAAATTTCAAGTTGGAAAGCTTTTGCTCCTGCATTTGCAGCAAAACTCGCTATTGAAGCAACAGATCGAGCGATGCGCGGCGAAAAATCTCCAACCCCGATTTATGAAGGCGAGGATAGTGTGATTGCCTGGATGCTTGGAGGGAAAAAAACCTGCTACGCCGTTTTCTTACCCGAGACAGGGGAATCTTGCCGAACTATTTTGGAATCATATACGAAAGAACATTCGGCTGAATACCAATCGCAAGCCTTAATCGACATGGCGTTTCGTTTACATGAACGAAAACTGAATTTTTCAGAAATCAACGAAGTTGTGATTCGCACAAGTCATCATACGCACTATGTGATTGGCACTGGCTCTGGTGATCCTCAAAAATTTGATCCCGATGCCACACGTGAAACACTCGATCATAGCGCCATGTATATTCTCGCCGTCGCTTGGGAAGACGGCACATGGCATCACATCAAAAGTTATACAAGCGAGAGAGCTCACAGACAGTCGACAGCGCAGCTGTGGAAAAAAATTCGGACGGAAGAGAGTGAAGAGTGGACGAAAGCCTATCATGATGCAGACCCATCCAAGAAAAAATTTGGAGCTGAAATCATCGTGACAATGAACGACGGAACCAAAATCACCGAGCGCTTGGAGAATGCAAACGCTCATGTCAATGGAGCTCGTCCTTTCAGACGTCCTGAATATATCCACAAATTTACAACCATCACCGAAGGCTTGCTCGAGAAAAAAGAGACCGATCGTTTTCTGACACTTCTCAATTCACTTGAAAAACTTTCGGCCGATGATCTCAAAAAACTCCTTCCTGTTCTTCCACACGGAAAACTCGAAACTGCAACCAGAGATCAGCGGGGAATTTTTTAGTTTTTTGGGGCCTTACCGCCCCAGCCTTTGAAGCCTTATCCTCAAAAAAGCATTTCTCCTGAAAAAGGTATGTAAAAAGATTAATAAAACCAATTATTTACCAAGAAAACCCCCGCAAGGGGTTGGCAAAGATATTGCATTCACAAGAGTACATGGATCCTTTAAAAGGAAAAAAAGTGGGTGGTGATTATGGTTCTCGGCGAAAAGTCCTCTCTGAATCCTCGCATCAAGTGGCACGTTCAGCAGGCCAGCGACATCCGCAAGCATTAGCGTCTGAGACTCATAAAAAGGGGGCATTTGGAACAAATGCCACGTATAAACAAGGAAAGCTTTCCGGTGCTGGATCTCCCTATAAACGCTCGCTTCATCATCATTTGGAAGCAGGAACCGCTCCGACGCAATCCTCATCTGCAAAACCCCCGTCCACAAAAGCCATTCTCTCTTTTTTAGATCGAATCATTGCTGACGATCAACTCTCTTCCCAAGCGAATATCTTCAAAACCGTTAAAGAGGCCTCCAAAAAGCAGATTGGATAGTGCTTGCAAAGCTTTTACCCTCATGTTAGCTGACCCACCGCTTTGTTTATGGAGTTTCTATGAAAGAAAACATTCATCCTAAAAGCAGTGACGTGACGATCACCTGTGCTTGCGGCACAAAAATTGAGACCCGCTCAACCATGGGGAAAGATTTCAGCGTTGAAATTTGTTCTCACTGCCATCCCTTCTTTACGGGCAAACAAAAGCTTGTCGACACCGCAGGACGAATCGAACGATTCCAGAAAAGATACCAAAAAACGAAACCTTCATAGCTGCCTCCATTTTTTCTATCCCTCATTCCTTGGGAGGCGCACATGTTTGAACAATTAAAAGCAGTTGAAAAACGTTTCGATGAATTGACCCAAAGACTTTCCGAACCTACTGTTTTGTCTGATCAACCTTTATATCGAAAACTTGCTCAAGAACATGCTCACTTAAAGAGGCTCGTCGAGGTGTATCGACAATATCAAAAAAACAAGCGCGATCTGGAACAAAACCGTCGTTTACTTGCAGAAGAAAAAGATGAAGTCTTATGTGAAATGGCGCGAGAAGAGCTTCTGCAACTCGAAGAGGAAAAGTCAAAACAAGCAGCGGAATTACAGATGCTTTTACTTCCACCGGACCCCAATGATGAAAAAAATATTCTTCTGGAAATCCGCGCGGGGACAGGTGGTGAAGAAGCAGCGCTTTTTGCTTCCGATCTTTTTCGCATGTACCAACGCTATGCCGAAGTGAATAAATGGAATGTGGAAATTCTCGAACAAAGTTCCACCGGACGGAACGGGCTCAAAGAACTCATCGCCCTCATTTCTGGGAAAAGTGTTTACAGTAAATTAAAATACGAAAGTGGTGTTCATCGTGTGCAACGCGTTCCTGAAACTGAAGCCTCCGGGAGAATTCACACCTCGGCCGTAACCGTCGCGGTTCTTCCTGAAGCTGAAGAGATAGATGTGACGATCGAAGACAAAGATCTTCGGATCGACGTTTTTCGTGCCTCGGGGCCAGGAGGTCAGGGAGTGAACCGCACCGATTCAGCTGTTCGTCTAACGCATCTCCCCTCAGGCATTGTTGTTGCCTGCCAAGATGAACGAAGTCAGCATAAGAATAAAGCTCGCGCGATGAAAATTTTGCGATCAAAACTTTTAGACATGGAACAACAAAAACAGGAAGCCGAAAGATCTGCGACACGAAAATCACAAGTAGGGACAGGCGATCGAAGTGAAAAAATTCGCACATACAATTTCCCTCAGAATCGTGTTACGGATCATCGTATTGGCTACACGATTCACAATTTAAGTGTTGTCATGGATGGAGATATCGAAGAGCTCATTACAAAATTGCGTACTTATTTTCAAACCGAACAACTGAAAGAATCCGCTTCTGCTTTATGAATATTAACGAATCCCTTACACTCACGGTAAAAAAATTCGAAGCCGCTGGTATTCTCTCTGCACAGCTCGATGCTGAGGTCCTTTTAGCACATCTGCTTCGCTGCACCCGCGCTGATCTCATGTTGCAACGAAACACTGATCTCACAAAAGATCAGATCCGCACGTTTGAATCTTTTCTGAAACGCCGTCAGGCACGAGAACCCATAGCGTACATTACGGGCACAAAAGAATTCTGGTCTCTTCCTCTTCATGTCACTCCCGACGTTCTCATTCCGCGACCAGAGACAGAACACCTGGTGGAAGCTGCGCTAGAAATAATGCCGCAGCTTGTCCGCCGAAGCCTTGGCGAAGGAGGATCGCCCCTACATATTTTGGAAATCGGCACGGGAAGTGGCTGTATCACGATGGCGTTGGCACATGAACTTCTCAATGCACAATTTACGGTCATTGATATCAGCGAACGAGCACTTGCTCTGGCAAAAGAGAATTTACAATTTGCGCAGGATCGCGTTACGTTTTTGAACACAAATCTTTTTGAAGAACTTTCTTCCACATCGAAATTTGATCTCATTCTTTCCAATCCACCATATCTTTCAGCATCTGATATGGAAGCGTGCGAACCCGAACTTCTCTTTGAACCACGCGAAGCACTGTATGGTGGAAAAGATGGTTTAGAGATCATTCGTCAGATTCTCTTATCAGCCCCCTCTCACCTTACTTCTCACGGATGGGTCCTTCTCGAAATAGGCGCCACCCAAGCTGATGCCGTAAAAACCATCGCTTCCACGCCGATCGACAATTACGACTACATCACCACCAAAAGAGACTTGGCACAAAAAGAACGAGTCATCGGCTTTCGAAAAAAACATTAAATTTTAAGACTTTTGAGCCTCATCAAAATATGTTACCCTTTCGTAGCTATGCTCTTGATTCCTTTGATTTATCTCAAAGATGGAAAAGCCATGCGCCTTGAACAATCCGCTTTGTCTCTTTTTCAAGAAGATATTGTTGCCATGGCTAAAAATTTACAAAGCGCCGGTATCGACACCCTCTTTATCATCGATCTCAATTTTTCTCACACCGGAACAAGTCCTCATCTTCCCCTTATTCAACAGATTATCGAGCAAGGCTCGAAAGTAATTCTTGGTGGCAATGCACGAAGCATCCAAAGCATTACCCCTTATATCGAATCAGGAGTGGAACAGGTGGTCTTTGGTTCCACGGCCTATCAACATCCAAAATTGGTGCAAGAAGCTTGCGAAATTTTTCCCGAAAAAATCGCAGCGCATATTGACGTCAAAGCAGGACGGGTAGTGGTTCCAGGATGGACCGTTGCCGCAAATAAAACTGCGCTTGATTATGTGGAACGCTTTCGCGATTACGGAATGAAAACGATTTTCTATTCTGACGTCAATGCCGATGAAAAATTATCACCAGACAATTTTGAAAGCACGCTGCAGTTTTGTAAAAAAGCAAAAATGCATGTCTTTATCACTTCTGAAATCTCCGAAGCTTCTGATGTGGAACACTTTGTGACGCTTGGAGCTCCTCATCTTAAAGCCTTAGTTCTTACCAAAGCATTTTATAAACAACTCATTGATGTCAAAGCTTCCCTCTCACTCATCTCCGATCTCCTCGTCGATGCAACGAATGACACCACGTTGATGGAAGAGTAAACCACTGTTGTCATTCCCGCATGTAGTAAGCGGGAATCCAGAAAGCATCGAAAACACTGGATCCCTGCTTTCGCAGGGATGACAACAAATGATCAAAAGACATTTATGAGATGAACTCTAGCGATCTAAGGAATAAATTTTAATGTCAGGGTCCCAATACCGATAAGCGCAAGAGCAAGAAGTGAAAGATAAAAAATCATGGTCACAAAACGTGGTTTTCCTGGTTTTCCCAAATTCCCCCACTGCCACCACGGAACAAAACGATGTGCCGATTCCTCAAAAATTTCCGGATCAACAAATGCTCCGAAAGGAGATCGTCCTTTTTTTTGTTTTACAAATTTATTTTTTCCAAGATGTTCACGTGAAATACCGAGTTCTGCTGCTGTGCGTGCTTCCAGGCTTTCTGATAAAAATTTTCCCTGTGCCTCTTTCTGGCTCTGAAAAAGTTCTTGTCCTTGAGAAGCCGTTAAACCAAGATAAAGAAGTTTTTCACTGGTGAAACCTTCTTTTCCAAAAAGATCACCGGGATTCAGTGAGCGCATCTGCTGCGCAAGTTCTGAGAACGCCTTGAAACGAGCGTATTTTTCAACTTTTCCCCCTTGAAGAAGTAAATCGGAAATGACAATCGCACCCTCACCTTTTGGGACGAGACCTCGAAAACGAAAATTATTGATAAGAGAAAGATCGATAGATTTTCCGATCGTGCGATGAGCAAGGCCTTGAAAAAATTCTCTAAATCCCGCGAGTGTTTTTTCTCCTAAAATCGTTTTGCCATCGGGTTGTTTTTGTCCCACCACAAATCCTTCTTCAAAAACACGACGGATGAGTTCATAGACGCGATGAAGTCGATCCTTTCCAGCTTCAAAAGGAGAGAGCCCAGAAATTCCTCCCCGAAGACTTCGAGTTTCTCCGGCTTTTTGTTCCTCTTTTTTTTCTACTTTTTTCTCCGTCTCCGTTTTCTTTTTTTCAGCCTCGTGCGCTTCCTGAGTTGTCTTCTTTCCCTCTTTGGCATCGGGTTTCACTTGGTCTGGCGGGACTTTCGGTTTTCCTTGAGGAGGAGGGTCGCGGCGATCTTGAATCACAAGCTCGGTTCCAGGAATTCGTAATTGTTGGTACAGAGAGAGAACTGACTGCGGTTGCTGTTGTCGGAGAACATCAGGAAGACGGCGAACAAGTTCATAGACAGGAGTGCCCTGAGTAAGTTCTATAAGATGAGCAAAGGCATTCTCCGTTTCAGGCGAGCCTGACTCATAATGTCGCACGTATTCACTGACCTTTTTTTCAATTTTGTCATTCATATTTTCTTTAAATATTAAGTAATTATAAAGATTTATTCAAGAAACTCAACAGCATTCTCATACTCACTCTCATGATATAGGCAGAGAAGAAATCAAAGGTTGAAGCAAAGTCCGAATCATTTTCTGCGATTGCGGTAGCGATCGCTCAAAATTTTAAATCGTTTGAGTTTTCCGATCACGTTTTCATTCAAGAACCGCTGATTTGTTGTTGCGATGCTTGACCTTCAGATATTTCTTCGAACGAGGCCCATAAACCCTTTTTCTCTTTTTAGGTTTTTCGTCGTTTCCCCTCTATTGCGCTCAGGTTTCCCCTGAAGTTTCACTCTTTCTTTCAGCAATAAAAAATGTCATGGGCATCACCATGAAATGGATTGAATGTGTCCCCAATATCAGCGAGGGGAAAAATCAGATTATTCTGGATACTCTTTCCGCAGAAATAAAAAAATTTTCAGGTGTAAAACTTCTTGATGTCGATTCTGGAAAATCAACCAACCGAACTGTTTTTACTTTTGTCGGAGATCCAAAAACTCTTGAAAAAGCCATATACCAATTTGTCATAAAAGCATTAAAGCTCATCGACATGCAAACCCATACTGGATTACATCCTCGCCTTGGCGCTGTCGATGTTCTTCCGTTTGTTCCACTTTTTGAAAGTACGATCACCGAATGCATTGAACTTGCCCACCGAGTTGGAAAACGTATTGGAGATGAACTCCAAATTCCTGTCTATATGTATGCAAAAGCAGCAACGAATGATCAACGCATTCGCCTTCATGATATTCGCAAAGGTGAATATGAAGGCCTCGAACAAAAGTTACAAGATCCTCTCTGGAAACCTGATTACGGTCTCGCAAAATTCGTTCCTCAAAGCGGAGCTCTGGTGATCGGCGCACGTGAGCTGATGATTGCGTATAATATTCATCTCGACACAAAAGATGTCAGCCTTGCAAAAAAAATTGCATCTCTCATTCGCGAATCAGGAACTGGGAAGAAACTCAAAGGCTGTCAAGCCATGGGCTGGTTCATACCGGAATATCACTGTGCACAAATAAGCACGAATCTGCATGATATCAATGCAACACCGCTTCATCTTGTTTATGAAACATGTTGTGAGCTTGCAAAGACTTTGAGAACAAACGTAACGGGAAGTGAAATTATCGGCATGGTTCCAAAAAAGTCTTTAATCGATTCTGGAAAATATTTTGCACCATCAAAATCTCTTTCAGAAAATGAACTTATTTCAGTTGCTATCGATAAACTTGGACTCAATCGATTTCATCAGTTTGAGCTTCAAGAAAAAATTATTGAAAAAAAGCTCGGATCTCAGTGAAAAGTCTCTCGGAGGCGACCTCTCACTACGTCAAAAATCCTCAAACGCCGGATTTTTGCCTGCGCTTCAGCCTGCTGTGCATTGAGGCTTCGTTTCCAGCGTCTGAAGACGCCGCTCGAGGCTCGCCTCCTACGGCCTTTTCACATACCTTCAACGTCGCGGTTTCAAGATCAAAGAAAAAATGTCCACTCTGATAAAGATATTCAACATCTTTATTTGTTTTCACTGGCGCAAATTGTGAGATGCGATCAGCCACACGAACATTGATGAGTTTCGTGTCAGGAAATTTAAGAACAACAGATCCAATTGCTCCTTCAAGTTGTTCCACTTCTTTCTCAATTCCATTCACGACAACTCTTTTTTTATTCACAATGAGCTTCGGTACGAGATATTGCTCTCTCTCATCTTCCGTCATTGATTGAAGAAATTGAAGGAGCACCGGAAGAGAAATATAAACAGTATTTGTATTAAAAGGTTGGGTTTTGTGATTTTTTTTCAAACCGAGAGATTGAAAAAAACCAACTTGGTTTGGCAAGATCTCACCGATTTCAACTAAGCGCAATTGCTCTTGAAAAAGGGCAAGAATCCCTCCCTTGATATCTTTATCAGTTCGATCAGTGGTCACTATCACAGCAGGAATTTTTTCCCGGGCAAGAAACGCTGCAATAAATGGATTTGCTGTTGCACTGATATTATCAGAATTGGCAAGAACCAAAATATCAATCCCTTCATCCGCTAATTTCTTGAATGCCCCTGAAAAATAAAGGTGATACAAAATCTGTCCATGCCCACCAGGAGCAAAACGATCTTCTTCTCGACCCTCTTCTAAAGGTTCATGTGAGCTGCTCTTCAATCGAGGGAAATCAGCTTGAAGATGATGAGGATAAAACTTGATCTCTGCTTCACGAAACTGCGACACATATTTTTTTGCAATGCGATCCCATCCTTTTTGAGTTCGTTCACTATTCCAAGGAATGATACCGAAAGAACGAAAGTCGGTTCGTCTTCGTAACGCATGTAAAAACTTCGCTTCTAAAATTGAAATTTCTTCTATCGTCGTTGGAAATGTCACTGCCGTTGCTTTGGATTCACCTTCTGTAGCATGGATATCAAGCGATGTTCCCAGACCCGCATTCATTTCAAGCACCACGACTCGAAGCTCGCGCGCTTGATCCAGAAGTTTTTGATTCCGACAAAGAGCTCGCATATCGACGAGATATCGATTTCTTTTTGCAACACTCATCGAAGAAAAAAAAAGAAAATCGGAATCTGACAAATCGACACATGTCTCTTTTCGATCTTTTTGATCAAAAAGAGCTAAAAAATAACGTCGTTGTACGTCTGAATAAACATTCAACATGTCGGTAAGTCGCTGTGTCATCATCATATCCTCTGCTTGACCTCTCATACTCTTCACGACATATAGTTATTTAATTTTCAAATAGGATATTGTCATCCCCGCGAAGGCGGGGATCCAGAAAGGCTCATAAATATCTGGATTCCTGCTTTCGCAGGAATGACATCTTACCCATGAAAAGTTAATTTACTATAACAATAGCGTCACATTTCATTACATAAGGAGCACGATGAAAACTCTACTTTTTACCACAACCATTCTTTTATGCACGTTCTGTACAATGACAGTGCATGCAAAGACAACATATTCTGTGGCCCCTGCCATTGGAACTGGAGTCGACGTTCATAAGCTTGAAATTTTTGAAAGACTCGTTCGAAACGAAGTCGCGAAACATTCCCAAGCAACACTCGTCGAAAAAAATGCTCACGTACAACTCTTTCCTGAACTGACACGCCTTGAACACACCTATATTCTCATTATTACAGCCGAGAAAGAGAAAACCTGGACTCAAACGAAGAAAGCGAAGCTTCAAAATTTTGATGAACTTGATACCGGAGTTGCTCGAGTTGTCAGTGCCATTATTGAAGGAAAAGAAATTGAACAGACTGCAGAACGTGGAACGGTACTCAAAGAAGAACAAGATGAGCCAACTCGCGTGAAATCGATCTCTGGCTGGGAAATCGCTCTGGGCGCAGCTTTGCCGTTCTCCGATGCTCTTCGTTCGCATAAAACTATGTATGCGTTGGGAATTGGCTACATGTGGGATATCAACGATTTTCTCGTGGAACTTCGAAGCGATTTGCAATTCGGCATGAATGATGCGCGCATGAATGCGTCGTCTTTCAGTGTGGGTGGACATTATGTTCCGATCAATGCGCGCACGACCGCTCTTTATACTGGCGTTGATCTTGGATTTGTCCATATCGATGATAACAACACGAAGGGGAAAAGTGGCTTCGGCATTGCAGGAAATGTCGGTGTTCTTTTCTTCCGTCACGCCGACATCAACGTCGACGTCCGTTTTCGAACCATGGTCATGGCTGATAAATTCAACGGTAGCGTCCCTGTGATCGGAGCTCTTCTCGTCGGACTGCATTTTTAAAAAGAACGCAACCAAATGGGTCTTGAAGCGATAAGTACTTCATGACATTGAAAAGAATAAAAGAGCAGTTATGTTGGTCTGAGCAAGTTGCTTTAGAGGATGCCGTTGCAAGCTTTATCACTGATGAACTCGAACCTGATGAGAGCTCCCTCTTTTCCCGCCAAGAAGTGAGCTTTTATCTGAAAACACATGAAGTTGATGGACTCAAAACACTCGATGAACTCACCAAAATGAAACTCCCAAACTCCTGCCAGCTACGCGCCCCTCTTTTTACAGAAGATGTTCGAAAAGAGGTTCTTCGACTTGTAGAAATGGCACGTACAGGGCACACTCTCAATTACAACTCCATCTTCGATCATTTTCCAGGCGAAAAAACACCTCTCGGGCAACCTGATTCGCGAGTCATCGAAAATTTAATGACCGCACTTTCTTTTAAAAGTGACACGGGTACCTACGATCCTCTGCGATCTGGATATCCAAGCAACCATGTAAAAATACTTCTTGAATGGAACGAAGAGGAACTCACTCCGCCTTCTGAATTGTTTCCCAGTAATGTTGAAGAAGCCACGCAAGAGATATGGCTCCTTGCAACACATCGTCTCTTACAAGAAGCGTGGATACGACTTTTTCGGCCACGTCTTAAGGAAATAAATGACCTGGAATCAATGTATCTCAAACAATTAAGCAAAAAATTCCCAGTTGTAAAAATGACCCCTGAGTTTTCCTTCTCTAAAATGTCACTAATGATTGAAGGAATAGCTGATGCGTCTGGAAATTTTCGTAAGGAACGACATGCAGCTCTTGAACAAATTAAAACGGATTTTCGCGCTTCCCTTGAAGAGGTCATGAAAGATGTGAGTCTCGTTAAAGAAATCTTTGCTGCTGCTACTGCAAGCTATGTTGTAACCCATACGCATTCTTTTGATGAGGAAGATAAGAAAGTACAAAAAGAGCTCGCACTTGGCCCTCTTCCTCCAGAAAAGGAGCCCTTAGATCAAATAACTCAGCATATTGAAACCATGCGCGAATATGCTGATGGATCTGAGACTGAACCTTTTGTAAATAAATTGAACCGAACCGTAAAAGCATATGCAGTGCAAGATCCAGATTTTTCTGATGTAGACGTCGCAATGTTGACTCCGGAAGAAGCAGCGATGGGATATCAAGGAATCTACTCTCAATGAAGGAAAATCTGGAGAAGAACTTCTCTCTTCACAAGAGGTCTCACAATATCTTTCACAGTCTCGTGAAGCAGCGCTTCAAACCCTCGAACAACTTGCAAAACTCAATTTGAAAGAAAAAAGTTGTCGTCCCAAAGCAAAATTATTTGCCCCTGATGTTGCGAAACTTCTGCTTGAACAGGCACAAATGTTACGAACAGGAAGTCCAGTTGATTTCGATTTCTTGAAAAATCGTCTCTCCTGGGAAGCTCTCGATCACGGAACACCGGATGAAGATTTTATCAATGCGCTCGTCAGAACAGTATTAGAATATGATGTCCGTAGTCCAAGTTTGGTCGAACGCCTTGATGGTAAACTAACAGCAACAAGCCTGAAAGGAAATCTTGTCTATCGCTCCTATAACTTCGTTCCTCCACGACGGCTCTTTTCTGAAAGCATAAGTAAACCTGCAACACTTGCCCTCCAGACACTCGCTGACCTCTTTATTAAAGAAGCCTGGAGAAGAGCTTTTGATATCAAAGAAGGCGATGGGTATTATGCTTCATATAAAAATTCAAATCTGGCAAACGAACTTGATAAAAAATATACACATTTAAATATCTTTCTCGGACAGAGCGTCAGCCAGGAAGTTTTTTTATATATGGATATTGATACCGCTCTGGTTGAACAGGGAAAAATAAAGAAGGAAGATATTCTGAAACAATCACGTGAAGTGGTGGCTGAAGTGGAAAAAGCCATTGCAAGCGAGCTTCGTGCAATGATGTCAAAAAAATCAATTGTTGAAGGCTTGATGACGGCAGCAGATGTTCAACATGGTCTTCACTTAGGTATTGCGCTTGAACGTGAAATTGATCGCATCGATCGACTGAGAAATCTGGTTGAAACTCCGGAAGAACGAGCAAGATTTATACAAATATTACAGCGTGCAGTGGGAATGTTAGGAGAAGAATTTAGCGATATTGACATCCAACTTCTTGAATCACGTCATGCTGCGATGGGATATGCTGGACTGTATGAAGGAAGCGCGAACCCAAAACAAAAATCAAAAATTTATGTTCCGATGACTATTTATGGAACAGATCAGCGTCGAGAGATCAATGATGTCTTAGAAATTCTGGCGCATGAACTTGCACACCATAAGGTCCGAAAAATGAAAGCCGCTGGAGGCGGTCTCAACGATGCCCACAGCCTCGATCATTCTATCGTCACACAACGCTTGAATGGTGAATTGAGAAGACGAGCCCCATCTCTTCTTGAATAGATCTTAGCGTGCCAAGCCGTAGCTCCCCACCGATTCAATGAGGAGCGAAGGCTGGTGGAGCCGAGGGGGCTCGAACCCCTGACCCCCACAATGCCATTGTGGTGATAGCCCCTTCGACTGTTCAGCTCCAGAACTTTCTAAGTTGTACTTATTACAAAGAAAACATTTTTATTACAACAGGTTGTCAATCAAAACCTACAACTGAGTACCATCTTTGGATGTCGGAGAAAAACGGACAATCTCGGATCATTGCGGAGTCGATTGGTCACAAATTGGTCACGCGCGTTTCCCGGAAATATCGATTTCATAAATTGTGGAGCCGAGGGGGGTCGAACCCCTGGCCTCTTGCATGCCATGCAAGCGCTCTACCAGCTGAGCTACGGCCCCGAAAATGAAAGCCGAACATGCAGAAACAGAGCTTGGTTGTCAATAAAAGAGACTTCTAAAGAACCAGAGGAATGTAACTATCTTGACGCAATATTAAATCTGTGTCAAATTAGTATCAATGAAGAAATATATACCAACTCAGCTGAGAACAAAGCCTTTTTCAGTGCAAGAAGCATTAGCTCATGGCTTGAACAAGGCATGTCTCATGCGCATGCTAAAGGCTGGTCTCTTAGAGCGCATAAGTCGAGGAATTTATCAAACCAGAAACAATGAGGAGAATGGAGAATCTCTCTATCGAGTGGCAACTCTCCGTTGTGGCATGCCTTCAGCTATAGCCCGCGCAAAACAAGATGTCGGGTTTGAGGTGTTGTGATATACGAGGTGGGTGAGACAC